>NZ_JAMQEX010000019.1:0-42201 GCF_033176295.1 Latilactobacillus sp. | reverse complement strand
TTCGACTCCTACTGGGTGCATATAACGGGAAATAGCTCAGCTTGGTAGAGCACCTGGTTTGGGACCAGGGGGTCGCAGGTTCGAATCCTGTTTTCCCGACTGGATACAAAAAGTTAATAAAAAATGCGGAAGTAGTTCAGTGGTAGAACATCACCTTGCCATGGTGGGGGTCGCGGGTTCGAATCCCGTCTTCCGCTTTTTTTGTACCCGTAAATAATTAAATAACTCTCCGGGAAGTAGCTCAGTTTGGTAGAGCACTACGTTCGGGGCGTAGGGGCCGCAAGTTCAAATCTTGTTTTCCCGACTCTCAAAGACTTGTTGTCGAACAAGTCTTTTTTTGTGCAGTTCTTCAAACTTTCCTTTTGAACGAATAATCGTTATAATAATAGTCAACGTTAGTCAAAGTTAAATTTTTAGACTGAATTATAAGCGCTGAAGAATGAAAAAAAGGGATTGATCTATTTGCAAAGTCAGAATATCTCGGATATTATTGAAGCCTATTTAAAAAAAATATTGGCTGACAGCGAGCAGATTGAAATTCGACGCTCCGAAATTGCTAAACTATTTAACTGTGTCCCGTCACAAATCAACTATGTGATTAATACTCGGTTTACAGAACAACGAGGGTATGTCGTCAATAGTAAGCGTGGCGGGGGCGGCTACATTCGCATCGTTAAGGTTCAATTCTTAGATGATCGCGACTTTTTAGAAGCGTTGATTGGTAGTGTTGAGGATCGAATCTCGCAAGCCGATACATTAGCTATTATCCAAAAACTCTATGATGAGCAGATTTTATCGCAAAAAGAGGGGAATTTGGTATTAGCAATGCTAAATGCGCAGACATTAGCCGTCAATGATAAGCAGTTAGAAGAGCAATTACGCGCACGAATGCTAATTGCTGTCTTAGAAAGATTACGTTACGAAATTAAGTAAAGAGTGGGGGATTATCCATGAATAATCTATTTACACCAAGTGCCAAAAACGTTTTAATGTTAGCGCAAGAACAAGCTAAGAAGTTTAATCATCATGCATTAGGGACGGAACATCTGTTATTAGCGCTCGTCCTCGAAAGCGAAGGGATTGCTGGGAACGCACTACGTGAACTCGGTGTGACACCCACTGATGTCTTGGAAGAAATTGAACGCTTAACCGGTTATGGTGATTCAATCGTTGCCATGGGTGTGGGCGGCTATTTGCCATACTCACCTAAAGCCAAACAAGTGCTGGATTTAGCGCGCGTTGAATCACAACAAGCTAACTCAGTTAAAATCGGGACGGCACACCTATTATTAGCGTTATTACGCGATGATGACATTATTGCGGCCCGTATTCTATTAAACTTAGGCCTCAGTTTAGCCAAAACACGTCAATTATTACTCCAAAAGATGGGGATTGATGCTGCAACTGCTAAGAAACGCGCTAAAGCCAGTGCTAAAAAGGTTGATCAAGAAGGCACGCCTACTTTGAATCAATTGGCACGCGATTTAACCCAAATGGCCCGCGAAAATCAAATTGATCCAGTCGTTGGTCGTGATTCAGAAGTTAAACGACTCGTGCAAATCTTAGCGCGTCGATCTAAAAATAATCCAGTTTTAATTGGCGAACCCGGTGTCGGTAAAACGGCGATTGCTGAAGGCTTTGCCCAACGGATTATCAACGGTGATGTGCCAAGCGACATGCAACAAAAACGGTTAATGATGCTTGATATGGGCTCATTAGTCGCTGGCACTAAGTATCGTGGGGAATTTGAAGATCGTCTCAAGAAGATTATTGAAGAAATCCATGAAGATGGCCAAGTAATCCTCTTTATCGATGAATTGCATACCTTAATTGGTGCTGGTGGGGCAGAAGGCGCAATTGACGCCTCAAACATCTTGAAACCCGCCCTCGCCCGTGGCGAATTGCAATTAATCGGTGCAACAACGCTTGATGAATACCAAAAATACATCGAAAAAGATGCAGCCTTAGAACGGCGTTTCGCGACGGTGACGGTTGATGAACCAACACCAGAAGATGCGGAACAAATCTTACACGGGTTACGACCACGTTATGAAGAACATCACGGCATCACAATTTCTGATGAAGCATTACACGAAGCCGTTATTTTAGCGAACCGTTATATCACAAACCGTTTCTTACCTGATAAGGCAATTGATTTGATGGATGAGGCGGCTGCAAAGGTCAGATTAGATGCTGTTAACCAAAAATCACCAATCGATCGCTTAGAAACTGAATTGCAATCGTTGGCGAAAGAAAAAGAAGTCGCAGTTGGTGCACAAGACTTTGAAAAAGCCGCTGCCATTCACGAAAAAGAAATTATTGCTAAGGCTAAAATGGCTAAGCGCCAAGCAGCCGAACAAGAAAATGGTGTCCGGACAGATATTCAAGTCCAACCAGAAGATATCGCACAAGTCGTTGCCCAATGGACGGGTGTGCCAGTCACTCAATTGCAACGTAAAGAAAGCGAACGCTTGTTGCAACTTGAAAAAGTCTTGCATGAACGCGTTGTTGGCCAAGAAGAAGCGATTTCAGCTGTGGCCCGTGCAATTCGTCGGGCCCGCAGTGGTTTGAAGGATCCTAAGCGCCCAATCGGTTCATTTATGTTCTTAGGCCCTACTGGGGTTGGGAAGACCGAATTGGCCAAAGCATTGGCAGAAGCCATGTTTGGGTCTGAAGACAACTTGATTCGGGTTGATATGTCAGAATACATGGAACGTTACAGTACGAGTCGTTTAGTCGGGGCAGCACCTGGTTACGTCGGTTATGACGAAGGTGGCCAATTAACTGAAAAAGTCCGCAATAAACCTTATTCCGTTGTTCTTTTTGATGAAGTTGAAAAGGCTCATCCAGACGTCTTCAATATCCTGTTACAAGTCTTAGATGATGGTTATTTGACAGATTCTAAGGGTCGGAAAGTTGATTTCCGGAATACAATCATGATCATGACGTCTAACTTAGGGGCAACAGCCTTACGTGATGACAAGTCAGTTGGTTTTGGGGTCAAAGATGTCACTGCCGATTACAAAGCAATGCAAGGTCGGATTTTGGAAGAATTGAAGAAGTCATTCCGCCCAGAATTCTTAAACCGAATCGACGAAACGGTGGTCTTCCATTCATTAACACAACCTGAATTGCGTGAAATCGTCAAGATTATGTCCAAAGGCATCTTAAACCGCTTAGCGGAACAAGGTGTCAAGATCAAGATGACTGCTGCAGCGATGGATGTTGTGGCTAAAGCCGGCTTTGATCCAGAATACGGTGCGCGCCCAATTCGCCGTGCATTACAAACGCAAGTTGAAGATCGCTTGAGTGAAGCCTTATTGGCTGGTGAAATCACGACTGATACACCAGTGACAATTGGGGCTACCAAAGGTGAAATTACCATTAATAGTAAAAAAGAAAAAACAACTGTTAAATAAAAGTGAGTACCAGCAACATTAAAAAGCGCCCAGACAAATTGATTTTGTCGGGGCGTTTTTTTAGTGTTATTAATGATCCGGTTGAATCGTTAGTAATGTTTGGAGTTGTTCGATTTCGGTTTTGATGGCTGCGCCGATATTGGTTTGACTCACTCGTTGGCGTTGGCTAACTTGGTCGATGACTCGCCGTGTTGAGATGATGTCTTTCATATTAGCAATCGCATCCGCCTTGGTGGTGAAGGGTTGGTGGGTCACCAGCTGCATCCCGTAAGAATTATAGAGTAAGGTAAAGCCACCGATACCAGTTGTGTGGTGGTAAGCTTTTGAAAAGCCACCATCGATCACAATCATTTGGCGGTTGGCCATAATGGGGTCGTGGCCTTTTTTAACTGGCGTGTGGCCGTTTAGGATATGGCCGGTTTCAGGAGAAAGGTTGAATTCGCTAAGGAGCTGCTGAATAAAATCAGCGTCGTGACGCAAACTGTAATAGGCGTTCTTAGTTTCAACGTGGGTTTCGGGATCTGGGCAGAAGTAACGTTCAAAGGTCGTCATCGCGTTTTTACCAAAGAGTGGTGACAACGGCCCCGTCCATAGATACCACAATAAATCCGTCGAGAGGTTTGCTTGGTGTAAGGGGTGGTTAAAGCTCGAGCGAATTTGCTGATCGAAGAAATCGAGTAACTGTTTGCCGGCATAGTGTTGATTAGCGAGGGTCAATGTCAGGAAGTGCCCTTCAGCATCGACGGGCAAGCAGCCGTGGAAGAGTAAGTTTTGATTGTAAATGCGGTACATACTACCGTGATCAATTAAAAAGGTCAGGTGTTTGCGTAACTTCTGACAGCGCGTGAAGGCGGCCAGTAAATCCGCGATGATTTGGCTTTCTTCCGCCGTTAAAGCTTCGGGGTTCTCGGGATCAACCAGTTGGAAACAGGTGTTTTCTAGTGGGTATTCCTGTCCGTTGAGGTGCAAGATGCGGCGTTTAAAATCGACTTGCGACAATAGGAGCCGGTGATCCATGTTGAATTCGGGATGGCGTTTAATCACCGTTAACTCGAGTTTGAATTGCATGATAGCCAAAGCTTGTTGGACCTGGCTAATTTTTAGTTTTTCCGCACGTGTCAGCGGGCCTTGGTTGGGATCTTCAACCGGCATGAAGGCGGGATTGGCCTGATAGTGTTGGGCCGCAAAACGGACCAAGTTGCTTAAATCAATCCCGTAGGTTTCTTCAATGATTGCGAGGTTATTATAACGGGCACAAATTCGCAATAAGTTTAGTAAACAGAGTTCAGAACCACTGGCTGCACCGAACCATAAAATATCGTGATTCCCCCATTGGACATCGACCGCAGGCAATTGGGTTAACTGGTCAACAATCAAATCGGGATGAGGGCCCCGGTCGTAAATATCACCGATGATGTGCCATTGGTCAACAACGAGGCGCTGAATTGTGTGACTTGTGGCGATAATTAACGCGTCGGCTTGGCCTAATTCAATAATGGTCGCGGTAATTTCTTGGAAGTAACGCTTTTTATCAACGTTGGCGACATCGCCGTACATTAATTCTTCGGTAATGTAGACGAAGTCGGGGGCCATCGCTTTACGGACTTTAGAACGTGTGTATTTTGTTGAAACGAATTTAAGCAGGTCAATCATCCGTTTAAAAGTCGTCAGGTACCACTGATTTAATTCATTCTCTGAGAGGGCCTGGTGTTTGAGCGCCAATCGTTCAGTTGGATAGTAGACGAGAAAAGCGAAGGCCTGCATCGTCTCGGGGGTCATCTCACCAGAGAAGAGTTCATTGATTTTTTGGCGTAAGTTACCAGCGCCGGTCCGAATAAGATGCTGGAAGGCATCGTATTCACCGTGGAGGTCGCTCATAAAGGCCTCGGTCGGTTTAGGCAAGTTTAAGATGGCCTTGAGATTGATGATTTCAGAAGTGACGGCCATTTTTGTTGGGTATTTATCGGATAGCGTTTTCATTTTATTGTTTATCATGAATAAGACTCCTCCATAAACTGATAGTTTAAATTATACCAATTTTACGATTGAATGTTAAGTTTATTATTTAGCTTAATATTTTTGTCTATACCAATATAAAAAGACGGCTAAGATTAGCCGTCTTTTTAGAAGCGTTATTTAACGTCTTGGATGCTACCATCAGCATGTCGTTCCACTTTCATCTGAGTCATTGGAATGTAACCGAGTTTTGGCACAAGTGTTTTTTGAACGTCTTTAGATTGAAGGTAATGGATAAATTTAGCCGTTTGGTAATTAGGCGCACCCTTTGTATAAGCGTGTTCGTAAGACCAGATAGGCCATTGGTTCGTGAGGACGTTTTTAGTGGTTGGTTGAACGTTATCAAGTGCGACAGCTTTCAAACCATCCTTAATATAAGGAAAGGCAAGGTAACTAATGGCCCCAGGTGTTTGACGCACGATTTTTTGAACAGTACCAGATGAGTCTTGTTCTTGGCTGGTCATGACTTTATTCGTTTTAAGACCGAGATTTTCGAAAGTTTGGCGTGTGCCGCTACCTTGTGCGCGGTTAACGACGGTAATTGATTGGTCAGGGCCGCCAACTGCGTGCCAGTTCTTAATTTTACCAGTGAAGATGTCTTTTAGTTGTGCCTGTGTTAATGATTTGATACCGAGTTTTTCGTTCACGACGGGGGCAATTGCGACGACTGCGACCTTGTGATCAACAAGTTTCTTAGCGTTGATACCGGCTTTTTCTTCCGCAAAGATGTCAGAGTTACCGATTGTGACACTACCATCGCTGACTTGTGCAAGGCCGGTCCCGGAACCGCCACCTTGAACAGTGATATCGATGCCAGCGTGTTTTGTTTGATAAGTTGCCCCAGCTTGTTCAACAAGGGGTTGCAGTGCCGTTGATCCAACCGCTGTGATTTTAGCCGACTGTGCTTTAGAATCACCTTGACTTGCTTGTTTGCCTTGACAACCCGCTAATAAGAGGGCGATAGTGCCGATCGATAGTAATACTGTGCTTATTCTCTTCATAATTAAGCCTCCCAGCCTGAATTAAGGTACAAACAAAAGTATAGCGAGCCAGTGTAAAGATTGACCCGTAATTACTGTAAAGATGGTAAAAGTAATGTGATGAAATTGTAAAAATGCATATCAGACTGCTAAAAACGGTTTCTTTGTTATAGTAGAGTTATTAAAACAAGGAGGTATTCAGATGACTTATTCAGAACAGGCACAAACCGGTAAGAAGGAATACGCGGCACTCAAAGAAGCGTCGCCCGAAGTGATGGGGGCGTTTGGTGACTTGCACAAGGCTAACGTCAAAGATGGTGCCTTAACGGTGAAGGAAAAAGAATTGATTGCATTGGGGATTGCGATTGCGACTCGGTGTGAAGGCTGCATACTCAGTCATATGAATCGCCTCATTAAAGAAGGCGTTAGTCGGGATGAAGTGATCGAAACGATCAACACAGCAGTTATGATGTCGGGTGGTCCTGGTACGGTTTATGGGGGCAAAGCATTGGCCTATTTCGACGAGCGTCAGTGATTGACTTTTTATAGGAAATAAGGTATATTATCAAGTAACTGCGAAAATCCGTAGAAAAATTTATTGTGCTGATCTATTGTCCAGCACGGTATTCATGGAAAACAAAAATAGTGAGGCTGATTTTAATCAAGCAAATCAACTATTTTTGTTTTTTTTCTGCTTAAAAAGTCGAAAATATGGCAATGTAATCTTTTCTTAATCTTTGTCACATTTTCGTAACATTAAGTACTGCGGAAAACTTATAGAGGGGTGAACAATTTGGCAGGACACTTAGTCAATTACGGTAAACATCGGACACGTAGAAGCTATGCACGGATTAAAGAAGTGTTGGAACTACCAAACTTGATCGAAATCCAATCTAATTCCTATCAATGGTTTTTAGACGAAGGGCTTCGTGAAATGTTTGATGACATCATGCCAATCGACGATTTTGCTGGTAACTTATCATTAGAATTCGTTGATTATCAACTTCTTGAACCTAAATATACGGTCGAAGAAGCAAGACAACATGATGCCAACTATTCAGCACCATTACACGTTACTTTGAAATTAACAAACCATGAAACTGGTGAAATTAAATCTCAAGACGTCTTCTTTGGGGACTTCCCATTGATGACAGACCAAGGGACTTTCATTATTAATGGTGCAGAACGTGTTATCGTTTCTCAATTAGTACGTTCACCTGGTGTTTATTTCAACAGTGCTATTGATAAAAATAGCCGGACAACTTACGGCACAACTGTCATCCCTAACCGGGGTGCTTGGTTAGAATTTGAAACAGATGCTAAGGATATTGCATACGTTCGTATTGATCGGACACGTAAGATTCCAATGTCTGTTTTAGTACGTGCTTTAGGTTACGGGTCTGATCAAGAAATTATCGATATCTTGGGCGACAACGATTCATTAATGTTGACGTTAGAAAAAGATATCCATAAGAATACTGACGACTCAAGAACGGAAGAAGCTTTGAAAGATGTCTATGAAAGACTTCGCCCAGGCGAACCTAAGACAGCTGATAGCTCACGTTCATTACTTTTTGCCCGTTTCTTCGATGCTAAACGTTACGATTTAGCTTCTGTTGGTCGTTACAAGATCAATAAGAAATTAAGCTTGAAGACACGTTTATTGGGTCAAACATTGGCTGAAACATTGGCTGATCCTGACACAGGCGAAGTAATTGCTGCTAAAGATACTGTTGTTGATCGTCAAGTAATGGATGCCTTGGCACCTTATTTGGATCAAGAAGACTTCAAAGCTGTTACTTACCAACCTTCTGATGAAGGCGTCTTGCCTGAACCAATGACACTCCAAGTCATTAAAGTTTACTCACAAAAGACACCTGATAAAGAAATTAACTTAATTGGTAATGGTCATATCGATGCCAAAGTGAAACATGTGATTCCTGCTGATATCATCGCTTCAATGAACTACTTCTTTAACTTACAAGAAGGTTTAGGTTCAACGGATGATATTGATCATTTAGGTAACCGTCGTATCCGTTCAGTTGGTGAATTATTACAAAACCAATTCCGGATCGGTTTATCACGGATGGAACGTGTGGTTCGTGAACGGATGTCAATCCAAGACACAAGCACCGTAACACCACAACAATTGATCAATATCCGTCCAGTTGTTGCTTCAATCAAGGAATTCTTCGGTTCATCACAATTGTCACAATTCATGGATCAAACCAACCCACTTGGCGAATTGACGCATAAACGTCGTCTATCTGCCTTAGGACCTGGTGGTTTGACTCGTGACCGTGCCGGTTATGAAGTTCGAGATGTTCACTATACGCATTATGGTCGTATGTGCCCAATCGAAACACCTGAAGGCCCTAATATCGGTTTGATCAATAGTTTAGCTAGCTACGCTGTTGTTAACCGTTATGGCTTCATTGAAACACCATATCGTCGTGTTAGTTGGGATACACATGATGTTACTGATAAGATCGACTATTTAACAGCCGACGAAGAAGATAACTATGTCATTGCGCAAGCCAACTCACCATTAAACGATGATGGTTCATTCGTTGATAACACGGTCTTGGCCCGTTACAAGGATGACAATATCGAAACATCAATCGACAAGTTAGATTACATGGACGTTTCGCCTAAGCAAGTAGTTGCTGTCGCTACGGCCTGCATTCCTTTCTTGGAAAACGATGATTCAAACCGTGCCTTGATGGGTGCTAACATGCAACGTCAAGCTGTTCCTTTGGTTAACCCACATGCACCACTTGTTGGGACTGGGATGGAATACAAAGCAGCCCACGATTCAGGGATTGCTTTATTAGCACAACATGCCGGAACTGTTGAATATGTCGATGCGAAAGCTATTCGTGTTCGTCGTGAAGACAGCTCATTAGATACGTACGAATTAATGAAATTCCGTCGTTCAAATGCTGGTAAAAACTACAACCAACGCCCAATCGTTGCAAAAGGCGATCACGTTGATGTTGATGAAATTATCGCTGATGGACCAGCTATGGAAAAAGGCGAATTAGCCTTAGGTCAAAACCCATTGATCGCTTTCATGACTTGGAATATGTATAACTACGAAGATGCTATCGTTCTTTCAGAACGCTTAGTTAAAGAAGATTTGTATACATCAATTCATATTGAAGAATACGAATCAGAAGCACGTGATACAAAACTTGGACCTGAAGAAATCACACGTGAAATTCCTAACGTTGGTGAAGATTCATTGAAGGATC
Source organism: Latilactobacillus sp. (assembly GCF_033176295.1). Classification (NCBI taxonomy): domain Bacteria; kingdom Bacillati; phylum Bacillota; class Bacilli; order Lactobacillales; family Lactobacillaceae; genus Latilactobacillus; species Latilactobacillus sp. The sequence continues at coordinate 32,532 of NZ_JAMQEX010000019.1, read as the reverse complement.
TTGACGAATTCGGGATTGTCCGTGTTGGTGCAGAAGTTAAAGACGGCGACATTTTAGTTGGTAAGGTAACGCCTAAGGGTGTGACAGAATTATCAGCTGAAGAACGTCTATTGCATGCTATCTTCGGTGAAAAAGCCCGCGAAGTTCGCGATACATCATTGAAAGTACCTCATGGTGGCGGCGGTATTATCCAAGACGTTAAGATCTTTACGCGTGAAGCTGGCGATGAATTATCACCAGGTGTTAACATGATGGTTCGTGTTTACATTACACAAAAACGTAAGATCCAAGTCGGCGATAAGATGGCTGGACGTCATGGTAACAAAGGGACTGTTTCAATCGTTGTTCCTGAAGAAGATATGCCATACATGCCAGATGGTACCCCAGTGGATATCTTATTGAGTCCCATGGGTGTGCCTTCTCGTATGAATATCGGACAAGTGCTTGAATTACATCTTGGGATGGCTGCTAGAAACTTAGGTATCCATGTTGCAACACCTGTCTTTGATGGTGCGCAAGATAAAGATTTATGGGATGCTGTTCGTGAAGCAAACATGCCTTCTGATGGTAAGAGCATTCTTTATGATGGTCGGACCGGTGAACCATTCGATACACGTGTGTCAGTTGGTGTCATGTACTACATGAAACTAGCCCACATGGTTGACGATAAACTTCATGCCCGTTCAATCGGACCATACTCACTTGTTACGCAACAACCATTGGGTGGTAAAGCACAATTTGGTGGCCAACGTTTCGGTGAAATGGAAGTTTGGGCCCTTGAAGCTTACGGTGCCGCTTATACCTTACAAGAAATCTTAACTTACAAGTCTGATGACGTTGTTGGTCGTGTGAAGACATACGAAGCAATCGTTAAGGGTGAACCAATTCCAAAACCTGGTGTACCGGAATCATTCCGAGTATTGGTTAAAGAATTACAATCACTTGGTTTAGACATGAAAGTCTTAGATATCGATAATCAAGAAATTGAATTGCGCGATATGGATGACGATGATGACGATGTTGTTAACGTTGATGCCTTATCTAAATACGCAAAAGAACAAGAAGAAAAGAAAGCGCAACAAGAAGCTGAAAAAGCACAAGCAGCAAGTGCAGAAGATCCATCAGCAGAATAAGCGTTTGATATCGGATTAGTAGAGTGCGTAAAACACTTGACTATCTTACAAATAATGAGGAGGTCGCCCTTTGATAGATGTCAATAAGTTTGAAAGCATGCAAATTGGTTTAGCATCTTCAGACAAAATCCGTAGTTGGTCATATGGTGAAGTTAAAAAGCCAGAAACAATCAATTACCGTACCTTAAAACCTGAACGCGATGGCCTTTTTGATGAAAGAATCTTTGGCCCTACAAAAGATTGGGAATGTGCTTGTGGTAAGTACAAACGGATTCGTTATAAAGGAATCGTCTGTGACCGTTGTGGCGTTGAAGTTACACGTTCAAAAGTTCGTCGCGAACGCATGGGTCACATTGAATTAGCAGCGCCTGTTACACATATCTGGTATTTCAAGGGTATTCCTAGTCGAATGGGTCTTGTCTTAGACATGAGCCCTCGTGCTTTGGAAGAAGTTATTTACTTCGCATCATACGTTGTTATCGACCCAGGTGATACAGCACTTGAAAAGAAACAATTGATGACAGAACGCGAATACCGTGAAAAATTAGATGAATATGGCAACAAATTCAACGCCAAAATGGGTGCTGAAGCCATTAAAGAATTGTTACAAGACGTTGATCTTGAAGGCGAAGTCGCTGAATTGAAGGAAAACTTGAAGTCAGCTCAAGGCCAAAAGAGAACACGTGCTATCCGTCGTTTAGACATCTTAGATGCCTTCCGTAAGTCAGGTAACCGTCCTGACTGGATGGTAATGGATGCTATTCCAGTTATTCCACCGGATTTACGTCCGATGGTTCAACTTGAAGGTGGCCGTTTTGCAACTTCTGATTTGAATGATTTGTATCGTCGGGTTATTAACCGTAACAACCGTTTGAAACGCTTGTTAGACTTAATGGCACCAAACATCATCGTTCAAAACGAAAAACGGATGCTTCAAGAAGCCGTTGATGCTTTGATTGATAATGGTCGTCGTGGCCGTCCAGTTACTGGACCTGGTAACCGTCCATTGAAGTCACTTTCACACATGTTGAAAGGGAAACAAGGTCGTTTCCGTCAAAACTTACTTGGTAAACGTGTCGATTATTCTGGTCGTTCAGTTATCGATGTTGGCCCTACATTGAAGTTCTATCAATGTGGATTACCACGTGAAATGGCACTTGAATTGTTCAAACCATTTGTGATGCACGAATTGGTTAAACGCGATATGGCTTCAAATATCAAGAACGCTAAACGTAAAATTGATCGTCAAGACGACGATGTTTGGGACGTTTTAGAAGATGTGATCAAGGAACGCCCAGTTCTATTGAACCGAGCACCTACATTGCATAGACTTGGTATTCAAGCCTTCGAACCAATCTTGGTTGACGGTAAATCAATCCGTCTTCACCCATTAGCTTGTGAAGCTTACAATGCCGATTTTGATGGGGACCAAATGGCTATCCACGTACCTTTATCTGACGAAGCACAAGCAGAAGCAAGAATGTTAATGCTTGCCGCTCATCATATCTTGGCACCTAAAGATGGTAAGCCAATCGTTACACCATCTCAAGATGTTGTTTTAGGGAACTACTACTTAACCCTTGAACAAAAAAATCGTCTCGGCGAAGGCATGATCTTCAAAGATACAAACGAAGTCTTGATGGCTTATCAAACTGGCCACGTTCATTTGCACAGTCGGATTGGTTTATCAGTTGCTGATATGGCTAACCGTCCATTTACAGATGATCAACGTCACAAGATTATGGTAACGAGTGTTGGTAAAGTGATGTTCAACGAAATCATGCCAGCTGACTTCCCATATTTAAATGAACCAACAACAGATAACTTAATGAATGGTGTTCCTGACAAGTATTTCATCGACAACGGTGAAGATATTCATGATTACTTGACTGGTGCACCCGTAATCTTACCATTTAAGAAAGGTTTCTTAAGTGATATCATTGCGCAAGTCTTCAAGGTATATAAGGTTCAACGGACATCTGATTTATTGGATGACATGAAGACCTTAGGTTACGTTCAAGCGACTCATGCTGGTTTAACAGTTGGGGTTGCCGATGTGCCGCAATTACCTGAAAAACAAGAAATTGTTGATGACGCTCATAAGAAAGTTACAACGATTTCTAAACAATTCCGTCGCGGTTTGATCACAGATGAAGAACGCCATGCGCGTGTTATTGAAATTTGGAACGATGCTAAAGATGATATCCAACAACGTTTAACGGATTCATTTGATCCAACGAACCCAATCTCAATGATGTCTGATTCTGGTGCCCGTGGTAATATCTCTAACTTTACGCAACTTGCTGGTATGCGTGGCTTGATGGCCGCTCCTAATGGTGGGATGATGGAAGTTCCTGTTACATCAAACTTCCGTGAAGGCCTCTCTGTCATGGAAATGTTTATGTCTACCCATGGTGCCCGTAAAGGGATGACTGATACGGCTCTTAAGACTGCCGATTCTGGTTACTTAACACGTCGTTTAGTTGATGTTGCACAAGATGTTATCATTCGTGAAGAAGATTGTGGTACTGATCGTGGTCTTCTTATTCACTCACTTCGTGAAGGTAATGAAATGATCGAACCATTGTATGACCGTCTTGTCGGCCGTTGTGCAATGAAGACGATTGTTAACCCAACAACCGGTGAAGTAATGATTGCTAAGAACCAATTGATGGATGAACAGCTTGCTCAAGCTGTTGTTGATGCTGGTGTTGAAGAAGTGACAATTCGTTCCGTCTTCACATGTAACACAAAACACGGTGTCTGCAAGAAATGTTACGGTCGTAACATGGCTAACGGCGAAGAAGTTGAAGTTGGCGAAGCAGTTGGTACTGTTGCTGCCCAATCAATCGGTGAACCTGGTACGCAATTAACAATGCGTAACTTCCATACTGGTGGGGTTGCTGGTGGTGAAGATATCACTCAAGGGTTGCCTCGTATCCAAGAAATTTTTGAAGCACGTAATCCTAAAGCTATCGCTACTATCACTGAAGTAACGGGTGAAGTTGTTGCGGTTGAAGAAAACCCAGCAGAACACACACGTGAAATTACGGTTCAAGGCGAAACTGATACACGTTCATACAGCGTGCCTTATACGTCAAACATCATTGTTAGCGAAGGCGACATGATTCATCGTGGTGAAAAAATCACTGGTGGTTCTGTCGATCCTAAGCAATTAATTAAAGTTCGCGATGTGTTATCAACTGAAAACTATCTCTTGCATGAAGTACAAAAAGTTTACCGTATGCAAGGTATTGAAATCGGCGATAAACACGTTGAAGTTATGGTCCGTCAAATGTTACGTAAAGTCCGTGTCATGGACCCAGGTGATACAGAAATCTTACCTGGTACATTAATGGATATTAGTGAATTTACAGACCGTAACCACGATACCTTAATTAGCGGTGGCGTACCTGCTACTTGTCGTCCTGTCTTGCTTGGTATTACTAAAGCATCATTGGAAACAAATAGTTTCTTATCAGCCGCATCATTCCAAGAAACAACTCGTGTCTTAACGGATGCTTCTATCCGCGGTAAGAGTGATCCATTACTTGGTTTGAAAGAAAATGTTATCATTGGTAAGATTGTCCCAGCTGGTACTGGTATGGCGAAGTATCGTCATATGGAACCTAAGACAGTCGGTGCTGTCTCAGAAAATGTTTACTCAATCAGTGACATTGAAGCACAAATGAAACAAGAAGAAACAAAAGAATAAAGAAGTGCGATTAAAGGCGGTTATATTCCGAGCACTAGCATAGTCTGGTGAATAAGCGACACAGTCGCTTATTCGACGGACAGCGCTAGGCACAGGAATATGCCTTTAAATGCACGTTAAAAAGAGGTCCCTCGGGGCCTCTTTTTGTCTACCAAATTAAAAGGAGCTTTCAGATGACAACCATTGATTATGCCAAAACAGCCCTAGTGGTGATTGATTTACAACCTGGCATTGCGGACCGCCCAACACTCGCACCTCATGCGGGTGAAACGGTCGTTCAAAACGCCCAACAACTAATCGAAGACTTTGAAGCGCACCAAGGTTTTGTTGTCCTCGTAAATGTTGGCGTCACAGACGGCCAAGATCAACTAACGCCTAATTTAGGTGAACGGACACCTGACTATCGCCAACCATCACCGCTACTGAACACACGTTTATTAGCAGAAATTGCGAACTATAAAAATGCGCATCAAATTACAAAACGCCAATGGGGAGCCTTCTACGGCACCGACTTAGACCTTCAATTACGTAGAAGAGGGATTGAAACCATCGTCTTATGTGGGATTTCTACAAATATTGGCGTAGAATCAACGGCGCGTGATGCGTTTGAACATAACTATCACCAAATCTTCATTGAAGATGCAATGACCGCCAGCACGGCGATTGAACACCAACACAGCTTGCAATATATTTTCCCGAGAATGGGGCAAGTGATGTCTACGGCATCGTTTTTGGAAAAGAAATAATCATTATTGTGGTGTTTGTAGGAGTATTATCACCACTCCCATCGATATATAGGGAATAAAAGGAATCTGGCGCGTCGCTTGTTTAGGCGATGGCCAGATTTTTTTGATGCCTTGAAATAGAATACAGATTAAACAGGCTGCTAAGAGAATTCGCAAAACGGATTCAAGGCCGACCCACAACGTTAGGATAGTGAGTAACTCGACATCGCCAAAACCAAAACCAGACGCCCAGTAAGTGGTGAGCAACAGCCCGCAACAAAAGACGATGGCTCCTAGCCAATGATTCTGTGGCCAATACAAATAGAAGAGGGGCGCCAGTGATGCGAATAAGGGGATTGGATAGAGAATATAGTAGAAGAGGTCAACGAGACTGATGTAAAAAAGAATCACGAGTAAATAAGCGAGGTCCCAAGAAAGGGATTCGCTAAAAATGAAGCAGGCCAATAGACCACCAATTAGTTCGCTGAATAAAAAAGTGGGCTTAATCTGAGCATGACAAGTGCGGCAGTGGCCATGTAAGTATAAGTAGCTGAATAGTGGTAATAAATCATACCAAGCCAGTGGTTGCTGACAGCAATCGCAGTGCGAACGTGGTGTGATAATGGACTTTTCGATGGGTAAGCGCCAGGCGCAAACTGTTAGAAATGAGGCGCAACAAGCACCGCTATAAAAGATGATTAAATAAAGTAACATAAGTGAAGCCTCCTTACTCTTAAACTACGGTAAAAGGACGTTGCTTTTTTCAGAAAAGTAGCCGAAATCGAGTTGACTTTCGATTTTTTGCATGCTATTCTTATAGATGTGCTTTTTACGGAGGTTTTCTGGATAACAGACATGCTGACTGACGTCTAAAAATGCATCACAATTCGCGCAATCTAGGTTGCCATTTTTTTATCACAAAAAAAGAACCACCTGGATGTGTGGACTTGAAACTTAAAAATAACTTTCAGATCAAGGAAGGAGGAACCTTCAAATGCCAACAATTAACCAATTGGTACGTAAGGGTCGTAAATCAAGAACTTCAAAGTCTGATGCACCTGCATTAAACTTTGGCTACAATAGTATGAAGAAAAAAGCTACAGATAATCCAGCACCACAAAAACGTGGGGTCGCTACTCGTGTCGGTACTATGACACCTAAAAAGCCTAACTCTGCTTTACGTAAGTATGCTCGTGTGCGCTTATCTAACTTAATCGAAGTCACAGCTTATATTCCTGGTATTGGTCATAACCTACAAGAACATAGTGTTGTTCTTATCCGTGGGGGCCGTGTTAAGGATTTACCTGGGGTTCGTTATCACGTTATTCGTGGTGCTTTAGATACAGCCGGCGTTGACGGTCGTATGCAAAGCCGTTCTAAATATGGTACTAAGAGACCTAAAAAATAACACACAAAAAAATTTGAAAAAGTCGATTGAAGTTTAAATGACACTGTGTGTTACTTCAAGGACTTAAATATCTTGAGGAGGTTATCAGGATGCCAAGAAAAGGCTATGTTGCAAAACGTGACGTTTTACCTGATCCAATGTACAATTCTAAATTGGTTTCACGCTTAATCAACCGCTTAATGATTGATGGTAAACGTGGTACAGCGTCAACAATCTTATATGACGCATTTGATATTATTAAAGAAGAAACTGGTAATGAACCATTAGAAGTGTTCGAAGAAGCTATGAACAACATCATGCCAGTACTTGAAGTTAAAGCTCGCCGTATCGGTGGTTCTAACTACCAAGTGCCAATTGAAGTTCGTCCAGAACGTCGTACAACTTTAGGTTTACGCTGGTTAGTAAGCTACGCTCGCCTACGTGGGGAACATACTATGGATCAACGTCTTGCACGTGAAATCATGGATGCTGCCAACAACACTGGTGCTGCTGTTAAGAAACGTGAAGATACACATAAAATGGCTGATGCCAACCGCGCATTTGCACATTATCGCTGGTAAGATTATCAAGGTTGGCTATTGTATGTTTTTTAAAAAATCATATAATGGCCTCTTGTTGTCTTTAGGTTAATATTCGAGAGGAGTAACATTCACTTATGGCAAACAAACGTGAATTTCCGTTAGACAAAACGCGTAATATTGGTATCATGGCACATATTGATGCTGGTAAAACAACTACTACAGAACGTATCTTGTACTATACTGGTAAAATCCATAAGATTGGTGAAACACATGAAGGTGCTTCACAAATGGATTGGATGGAACAAGAACAAGAACGTGGGATTACAATCACATCAGCTGCTACAACTGCTGAATGGAAAGGTAATCGAGTAAATATCATTGATACACCAGGTCACGTTGATTTCACAATCGAAGTTGAACGTTCATTGCGTGTTTTAGATGGTGCTATCACTGTCTTAGATGCTCAATCAGGGGTTGAACCTCAAACTGAAAATGTTTGGCGTCAAGCTACTACTTATGGTGTACCTCGTATTGTTTTCGTTAATAAGATGGACAAACTTGGCGCTAACTTTGATTATTCAATGACAACATTGGAAGATCGCCTACAAGCTAACGCACATGCCGTTCAAATGCCAATTGGCGCTGAAGATGAATTCCAAGGCGTTATTGATTTGATCGAAATGCAAGCTGATATCTATGACGAAGATGAATTAGGCGCTAAGTGGGATACAGTTGACGTACCTGCTGACTACCTAGAACAAGCTACAAAACGTCGTGCCGAATTAGTTGAAGCTGTTGCTGATGTTAATGACGACATTATGGACAAGTACTTAGAAGGCGAAGAAATTTCTAAAGAAGAATTGAAAGCTGCGATCCGTCAAGCAACTATCGATTTGAAATTCTTCCCAGTTTTCGCTGGTTCAGCTTTCAAAAACAAGGGTGTTCAAATGTTAATGGATGGTGTTGTAGATTACCTACCATCACCATTAGACGTACGCCCTTATAACGCTAAAAACCCAGAAGACGATTCAGAAGTTGAATTGATGGCTGGCGATGACAAACCATTTGCTGGTTTAGCATTTAAGATTGCTACTGACCCATTCGTTGGTCGTTTAACATTCTTCCGTGTTTATACTGGTACATTACAATCTGGTTCATACATCTTGAATGCAACTAAAGACAAACGTGAACGTGTTGGTCGTTTATTACAAATGCATTCAAATCACCGTAACGAAATTCCTGAAGTATTCTCTGGGGATATCGCTGCTGCAATCGGTTTGAAGAATACAACAACTGGTGATTCATTGACTGATGTTGATCATCCATTAATCTTGGAATCAATGGAATTCCCTGACCCAGTTATCCAAGTTTCTGTTGAACCTGAATCAAAAGAAGATCGTGATAAGTTAGATCTTGCTTTACAAAAACTTGCTGAAGAAGATCCTACATTCAAGGCTGAAACCAACAATGAAACAGGCGAAACGCTTATTTCTGGTATGGGTGAATTGCATTTGGATATCATGGTTGATCGTATGAGACGTGAATTTAAAGTGGTTGCCAAAATTGGTGAACCTCAAGTTGCTTACCGTGAAACATTCACAAAACAAGCATCTGCACAAGGTAAATTCGTTCGTCAATCCGGTGGTAAAGGTCAATATGGTGACGTTTGGGTTGAATTTACACCTAATGAAGAAGGTAAAGGCTTCGAATTCGAAGACGCTATCGTCGGTGGTGTTGTTCCTCGTGAATACATCCCATCAGTTGAACAAGGCTTGAAAGAATCAATGGCAAACGGTGTCTTAGCTGGTTACCCATTGATTGACGTTAAAGCTAAGTTATATGATGGTAGTTATCATGATGTCGATTCTAATGAATCAGCATTTAAGATCGCTGCATCAATGGCATTGAAGAACGCTGCTAAACAAGCTGGCGCTGAAATCCTTGAACCTATCATGAAGGTTGAAGTTATTGCTCCTGAAGAATATCTTGGCGATATCATGGGACAAGTAACTGCTCGTCGTGGTGCTGTTGAAGGTATGGAAGCACGTGGTAATGCCCAAATCGTTAATGCAATGGTTCCATTGTCAGAAATGTTTGGTTATGCGACAACATTACGTTCAGCTACACAAGGTCGTGGGACATTTACAATGGTATTTGACCACTACTCAGCTGTTCCTAAGAGCATCCAAGAAGAAATCATTAAGAAGAACGGTGGCCAATAAGCGAATCGTTCGTCAGAACGGTCGTTTGACCGCATTAATTGCTTAATATCGTTTTTTGTGACTGGGTTGCTGTCAAAGGCAACTCGGTTTTTTAGTTGTGAGCGATGTCATTCTTTTACAGTTTCATAATTGAATGTTCACATTTTGTTCACAACTAATTGTTATTCTTTATATATCAGATAAATTCCTCCCAAGAATCATCTGATTTTGTTAATTTTGTGTGGTAGCTCTCCCTAGAAAGAATTAACTATCGCAAGCAACACCAATGAGTTATAGTTCAATCGGTAGAACGAACCATCATTTGAAATTCCTCCCAAGAAAATCGAGTCGGCTCACTTAGTATTAAGTTGGAGACCTGTGTTTAATTGCTTTCGAAGGCACGATTAAAACGGCGCAACGATATTAAGGTGATCCGAATAAGATGGTTGATGTAGGTTCAACTCCTACTAACTCGATTGCCACCGCCCTGGCATAACATTTTTTAGCGTTTTTTTCGAAACATAACAAACAAAGAAAGCCACCGCCAATTTTGAATTGGCGGTGGCTTTTATATTTTATAGAAGAAAAGTGCTAAATGATTGTTGCGCCTAAACTGTTTTTGAAATGTGCCAGCGCCCATTCCTGACCGTTTGGCGTGAAGGTGGCGACGGCTTTTTTGTGGATCGTCAGGGGATAATTCAGGTTATAAGCCGAAACGGCTGTGTGCAGCACGCAAATGTCGGTGCAGACACCAGTTAAATGCAAATCGGTAATCTGCCGTTCGCGTAAGAAGTTATCAAGATTAGTGTTCGCAAACGCAGAGTAGCGATTCTTGGCGAATGCGTAGACGTAGGGGCTGTCTTGGTGTTCGGCATACCAATTAGCTAGTGGACCATAAAAAGCGCGTCCACGGCTATCCACGAGGTTGTGAGGCGAAAAGAGTTTAGCTTCTGGATGGAAAGGGTCGTTTGCAACATGTAAGTCAGTTGGTAAAATAATAAACTGTTTTTTGGCCAAGAATTGGTCCGCAAGTGTTACAATGGTAGATGCGATGTCTTGAGCCGGCTTACCAGCCGTTAAGGCACCGTCTGGGGCGACGAAGTCATTCGTGTAGTCGATGATCAATAACGCAGCTTTATCCATTGGAAGAGGCCTCCTGAGGTTTGAAATTAACTTTAGTTTAACGAAAACCGATGGAAAAGGCTACTAACATGCTGTTGACGTTTTTGTAATGAAAATGTCATGAAAAACTTTGATAAATCAGCAAAAAAGGGGTTGCGTTATCGCGCTCTATCTTGTAAGATATATAAGGTGCTATTTCTATAGCAGAGGTTTGCACACATGGGGGTCGCAAGATACCCCGAGTAGCTAAGATGTGAGAGGTTGCGACACACCCGGCCGCTTTGCCATGGGCGGGCGTGCCGGAAAAATTTTCACGGAGCTAGTCTACTTTTAAAATAGACGAAGGAGGGAAAAACATGGCAAAACAAAAAATTCGTATTCGTTTGAAGGCATTCGAACACCGTATTTTAGATCAATCAGCTGATAAGATTGTGGAAACAGCAAAGAGAACAGGAGCTTCAATCTCTGGTCCAATCCCATTACCAACTGAAAGAACTTTATACACAGTTCTACGTTCACCACATAAGCACAAGGATTCACGTGAACAATTTGAAATGCGTACTCACAAACGTTTAATCGATATTGTTAACCCAACACCTAAGACAGTTGATTCATTGATGAAACTTGACTTACCTAGTGGCGTTGACATCGAAATCAAGCTTTAATTAGCATTATCCAAATAAAAAATAATTGAAAAGAGGTGTTACCATGACCACAAAAGGAATCTTAGGTAGAAAAGTAGGTATGACACAAGTCTTTACTGAAAACGGTGAATTAATTCCCGTAACAGTTATCGCAGCAACTCCAAACGTTGTTTTACAAGTTAAAACAAACGAAACAGACGGCTATGAAGCCATCCAAGTCGGTTTTGAAGATAAACGCGAAGTCTTGTCAAACAAACCTGCTAAAGGTCATGTAGCAAAAGCAAACACTACTCCTAAGCGCTTCATTAGAGAATTCAGAGATGTCGCATTAGGAGATTACGAAGTAGGAACAGAAATCAAAGTTGATACTTTCGCAGCCGGCGACGTCGTTGACGTTACTGGTGTAACGAAAGGTCATGGTTTCCAAGGTAACATTAAAAAAGACGGACAATCACGTGGGCCTATGGGTCACGGTTCTCGTTACCACCGTCGTCCTGGTTCAATGGGTGCTGTTATCAACCGTGTCTTCAAGGGTAAATTATTACCTGGACGCATGGGTAACAACCAACGTACTGTTCAAAACCTTGTGGTTGTAAGTACAGACGTTGAAAAGAACGTTATTCTTGTTAAAGGTAACGTACCAGGCGCTAAAAACTCAATGGTTACAATTAAAACAGCCGTTAAAGCTCATAAATAATCTGAGAAGGGAGGATTTTACCAATGGCAAACGTAACATTATTTAAACAAGATGGTAGCCAAAATGGGAACGTTGAATTAAACGACTCAATCTGGGCTATCGAACCTAATGAAAATGTTGTATTTGATGCTATCATCATGCAACGTGCATCATTAAGACAAGGAACACACGCTGTTAAGAACAGATCAGCTGTTCGTGGTGGTGGTCGTAAACCTTGGCGTCAAAAAGGTACTGGTCGTGCTCGTCAAGGCTCAATCCGTTCACCTCAATGGCGTGGCGGTGGTGTTGTCTTCGGACCTACACCTCGTTCATACAGCTATAAATTACCTCGTAAGGTACGTCGTCTTGCAATCAAGTCAGTACTTTCACAAAAGGTTATCGATAATGATTTAATCGTTGTTGATTCATTTAGCTTTGATGCACCTAAGACTAAGGAATTCGCTGAAGTACTTAACAAGTTAGATGTTAATACTAAAGTATTAGTAGTTCTTGAAGACGGAAATGATTTTACTGCTTTATCAGCTCGCAACTTACCTAACGTAACAGTTGTTCCTGCTGATGGTATCAACGTATTAGACGTTGTAGGCAACCAAAAATTAATCCTTACTCAAGCTGCTCTTTCTAAAATTGAGGAGGTGCTTGCATAATGGAAGCACGCGATGTTATTTTACGCCCAGTAGTTACTGAAAGCTCAATGGCTGCAATGGACGACAAGAAATACACATTTGATGTTGATGTTCGTGCCAACAAAACACAAGTGCGTTACGCAATCGAAGAAATCTTTGGTGTCAACGTTAAAAACGTTAATATCATGAACGTTCGTGGCAAGTTAAAACGCCAAGGTCGCTATGCGGGTTACACTAAGAAACGCCGTAAAGCAATCGTGACATTAACAGCTGACTCAAAAGAAATCAAGATTTTTGAAGATTAATTAACATTAAATAGAATAAATTATAGGAGGGCATACACGTGGGAATTATTAAGTATAAACCAACCACAAATGGTCGTCGTAACATGACCAGCTCAGATTTTGCTGAGATCACAAAGACAACCCCTGAAAAGACGTTGTTGGAATCCCAAAGCCATACTGCTGGTCGTAATGCACATGGTCATATCACTGTTCGTCATCGTGGCGGCGGTCATAAACAATATTACCGTGTCATTGACTTCAAGCGTATTAAGGATGATATCAAAGCGACTGTTAAGTCAATCGAATATGATCCAAATAGAACATCAAATATCGCATTAATCCAATATCCAGATGGTATCAAAGCATACATCATCGCCCCTAAAGGCCTTGAAGTAGGTATGATCGTTGAATCTGGTGTTAATGCTGATATTAAAGTAGGTAACGCATTACCATTAGCTAATATTCCTGATGGTACTCTTATCCACAATATCGAATTAAAACCTGGTAAAGGCGGCCAATTGGTTCGTTCAGCTGGTACATCAGCTCAATTATTAGGTAAAGAAGGCAAATACGCTATCGTTCGTTTAACTTCAGGCGAAACACGTATGATCCTACTTACATGTCGTGCAACGGTCGGTACAGTTGGTAACGGTCAACACGAATTAATCAAGATTGGTAAAGCTGGCCGTAAACGTTGGATGGGTATTCGTCCTACAGTTCGTGGATCAGTAATGAACCCTAACGATCATCCTCATGGTGGTGGTGAAGGTAAAGCGCCAATCGGTCGTCCTTCTCCTATGTCTCCATGGGGTAAGAAGACACTTGGTAAGAAAACTCGTAGTAGTAAGGCTCGTTCAGAGAAACTTATTATTCGTCATCGTAAATCAAGATAATCAATTTAAATTGAACTTATCCAAAGCCAACGCGGCCTAAGCAATTAGGGCACGTTGCACTTTTCATTCGAAGGAGGTTTCATAATGAGTCGTAGTTTGAAAAAAGGACCATTCGCAGACGCTCACTTGCTCAACAAGATTGAAGCACAAGCCGACAGCGAAAAGAAACAAGTCATCAAGACTTGGTCCCGTCGCTCGACAATTTTCCCTAGCTTTATTGGTTACACAATCGCTGTTTATGATGGACGGAAACACGTTCCCGTTTTCATCTCAGATGATATGGTAGGCCATAAATTAGGCGAATTTGTACCAACAAGAACTTTCCATGGTCATGGAAATGACGATAAGAAAACAAAAGCACGCTAGAAAGGAGGATGAATCTCAATGGCAGATCAAATTACTAGTGCAACAGCTAGTGCTATGTCAGTTCGCATGCCTGCACGTAAAGTGCGTATGGTAATCGACTTGATTAGAGGCAAGAGTGTTGCAGAAGCAATTGCAATCTTAGAATTTACACCAAGAGCTGCTTCACCAGTTGTTATCAAAGTTTTGAAGTCAGCTATCGCTAACGCAGAACACAATTATGACTTAGACGCAGAAAACTTGGTTGTTACGAAAGCTTACGCTAACGAAGGACCAACATTGAAACGTTTTCGTCCTCGCGCTAAAGGCTCAGCATCACCAATCAACAAACGTACAAGTCATATCACTGTAGTTGTATCAGAAAAAGAAGCATAAGGAGGGATATCGCGTGGGTCAAAAGATTAATCCAACCGGTTTTCGTGTTGGCGTCATCCGTGATTGGGACGCTAAATGGTATGCAGAAAAAGATTTCGCAACATTCTTACACGAAGATCTTAAGATTCGTAAATATATCAACACAAAATTAGCTGACGCATCTGTCTCTACTATTGAAATCGAACGTGCTGCAAATCGCGTGAACGTTTCAATCCATACTGCTAAACCTGGTATGGTCATTGGTAAAGGCGGCTCAGAAGTAGAAAATCTACGTAAAGCTTTAAATAACTTAACAGGCAAGAAAGTACACATCAACATTGTGGAAATCAAGAAACCTGATTTAGACGCTCATTTAGTAGGCGAAGGTATTGCTCGTCAATTGGAAGCACGTGTTGCTTTCCGTCGCGCTCAACGCCAAGCTATGCAACGTACAATGCGCGCTGGTGCTAAGGGTATCAAAACTCAAGTTGCCGGCCGTTTGAACGGTGCTGACATGTCTCGTATCGAAACACATGCTCAAGGAACTGTTCCTTTGCATACATTACGTGCAGACATCGATTATTCATGGGACGAAGCCATGACTACTTACGGTAAATTAGGAGTTAAGACTTGGATTTATCGGGGCGAAGTATTACCTGCTAAAGCCAACAACAATACGAAAGGAGGGAAATAAACATGTTAGTACCTAAACGTGTAAAACATCGTCGTGAATTCCGTGGGAAGATGCGCGGTGCTGCAAAAGGTGGCAAAGAAGTCACTTTTGGTGAATTCGGGTTACAAGCATTAGAATCAAGTTGGATTACCAACCGTCAAATCGAAGCTGCCCGTGTTGCCATGACTCGTTACATGAAACGTGGTGGGAAAGTGTGGATTAAAATTTTCCCTCATAAATCATACACTGCAAAAGGTGTCGGCGTTCGAATGGGTTCAGGGAAGGGTGCTCCTGCTGGATGGGTTGCTGTAGTAAAACGTGAAAAGATCATGTTTGAAATCGGCGGCGTTTCTGAAGAAGTTGCTCGTGAAGCATTACGCTTGGCATCACATAAATTGCCAGTTAAAACTAAGATCGTAAAACGCGAGGAAGTAGGTGGCGAGTCAAATGAAGGCTAAAGATATTATTGAATTAACCACTGCTGAAATGCTTGAAAAAGAACACCAATACAAAGAAGAATTATTCAATCTTCGTTTCCAACAAGCTACCGGTCAATTAGAAAATACCGCCCGCTTAAAGCAAGTTCGTCAGAACATTGCACGGATTAAAACTGTATTACGTCAACAAGAACTTAACAAATAATAAATGGAAAGGAGCTATTTACTTTGAGCGAAGAAAGTCGTAACCATCGTAAAGTGTACCAAGGCCGTGTTGTTTCAGACAAAATGGATAAAACAATCACTGTCATGGTTGAAACTTATAAAACACATCCTGAATACGGTAAACGTGTTAAATATTCAAAGAAATATTATGCACAAGATGACAACAACGAAGCAAAAGTTGGCGACGTTGTACGTGTTATGGAAACTCGTCCTTTGTCACGTACAAAACGGTTCCGTTTATTAGATGTCGTTGAAAAAGCAGTTATTATCTAAATCGTTACTCATATAATTAAGTGACGGAAGGAGGACCTATAAGTGATTCAATCAGAAAGTCGTCTTAAAGTTGCTGATAACTCAGGTGCCCGTGAAATTTTAACTATTAAAGTTTTAGGTGGCTCAGGTCGCAAGACTGCCAATATTGGTGATGTTATCGTTGCAACAATTAAACAGGCAACACCAGGTGGCGTTGTCAAAAAAGGTGAAGTTGTCAAAGCTGTTATCGTTCGTACTAAGTCAGGTGCTCGTCGTGTAGACGGTTCTTACATCAAGTTCGACGAAAACGCTGCTGTTATCATCAATGATGACAAGACTCCAAAAGGAACACGTATCTTCGGACCAGTTGCACGTGAATTACGTGACAGTGATTTCATGAAGATCGTTTCCTTAGCGCCTGAAGTTCTATAATTACAGACTACCAAGGAGGTGCGTATATCAATGTTTGTTAAAACTGGTGATAAAGTAAAAGTAATCAGCGGTAAAGATAAAGGTAAAGAAGGTACAATCATCAAAGCTATGCCTAAAGAAGGTCGAGTTGTTGTTGAAGGTATCAATACCATTAAAAAGCACGTTAAGCCAAATGCTCAAAATCCTAATGGTGGGATTGTTGATACAGAGGCAAGTATCGATGCTTCAAACGTCATGCTAATCGACCCATCAAACAACGAAGCTACTCGTGTAGGCTACAAAGTTGTCGATGGCAAGAAAGTACGCGTGTCAAAGAAAACTGGAGAATCAATCGATAAATAATCTTTTGGGGAAAGGAGGCACTTTTTACATGACTAACCGTTTAAAAGAAAAATATGTTAAAGAAATGACACCAGCGTTGATCGAAAAATTCAACTACACATCAAGCATGCAAGTACCTAAGATCGAAAAGATCGTACTTAACATGGGTGTTGGTGATGCTGTTTCTAACGCTAAGAACTTGGACAAAGCTGTTGAAGAATTAGGTTTGATTGCTGGTCAAAAACCATTAATCACAAAAGCTAAAAAATCAATCGCTGGCTTCCGTTTACGTGAAGGTATGCCAATCGGCGCTAAAGTAACTTTACGTGGCGAAAGAATGTACGATTTCTTAGATAAATTAGTTAACGTATCTTTACCTCGTGTTCGTGATTTTCACGGTGTTAGTGCAAAATCATTCGATGGTCGCGGTAATTATACATTAGGTGTACGCGAACAATTGATCTTCCCTGAAATCGATTATGATAAGGTAGATCGCGTTCGTGGTTTAGATGTTGTTATTGTAACAACTTCAAACACTGACGAAGAAGCACGCGAATTGTTAACACAATTTGGCATGCCATTCGCTAAATAAAAAGGGAGGTCAATTTCTTGGCTAAAAAATCTTTAGTTGTAAAGAATCATCGTCCTGCAAAATTCTCAACACAAGAATACACACGTTGCGAACGTTGTGGACGTCCACATTCTGTATATCGTAAGTTTAAGCTTTGCCGGGTTTGCCTCCGTGAATTAGCTCATAAGGGCCAAATTCCAGGCATGAAAAAAGCCAGCTGGTAATCAAAAGATTCAATAAAGGAGGTTAATCCACATGGTCATGACAGATCCTATCGCAGACTATCTAACACGTATTCGTAACGCCAACATGGTACGTCACGAATCTTTAGAAGTTCCTGCTTCACGTATTAAAAAAGATATTTCTGAAATCTTGAAACGCGAAGGCTTTATCCGCGATTACGAAGTGATTGAAGACGACAAACAAGGTATCATCCGTGTATTCTTGAAGTATGGTAAGAATAACGAACGTGTTATCTCTGGTTTGAAACGTATTTCAAAACCTGGTTTACGTAATTACGTAAAAGCTAACGAAGTTCCTAAGGTATTAAATGGTTTAGGAATTGCTATTATCTCAACAAGTAACGGCGTCGTAACAGACAAAGAAGCTCGTGAAAAGGCTGCCGGCGGCGAAGTTCTCGCATACGTTTGGTAATCTAAACTCAAATTAAGGAGGTGCTGTAACGTGAGTCGTATCGGATTAAAAGTAATCGAAGTTCCTGCAGGTGTTACCGTTACTAAAGACGGTGAAAACAACATCACAGTTAAGGGACCTAAAGGTGAACTAACACGTCATTTCAATCCAATCATTGAAATGCACGAAGAAGGTAACCTTATCAACTTTACACGTAGTAGTGATAGTGATCGTGCAATGCACGGTACAATGCGTGCTAACTTGAACAACATGATTTTGGGCGTAACGGAAGGTTTTAAGAAGACATTGGATCTTATCGGTGTTGGTTACCGTGCTCAATTAAAAGGTAAAACTTTAGTATTAAACGTTGGTTATTCTCATCCAGTTGAAATGGAAGCACCAGAAGGTGTTAACGTAGAAGTGCCATCAAACACAAACATCATTATCAGCGGTATTAGCAAACAAAAAGTTGGCCAATTCGCAGCTGAAATTCGTGATGTACGTCCTCCAGAACCTTACAAAGGCAAAGGTATTCGTTATACTGATGAACATGTTCGCCGTAAAGAAGGTAAAACTGGTAAATAAAGCAGCCTAGCTGTTTAAACAACATTAAGAGGTGAAAATTGTGATTTCAAAACCAGACAAGAATAAGACACGTCAAAAACGCCATACACGCGTTCGTGGCAAGATCTCTGGTACTGCTGACTGCCCACGCTTGAACGTTTTCCGTTCTAACAAAAACATCTACGCTCAACTTATTGATGACGTAGCGGGTGTGACGCTAGCAAGTGCCTCAACATTAGATAAAGAAGTAAAAGTAGAAGGAACTAAAGTCGAACAAGCACAACAAGTCGGCGCATTAGTTGCACAACGTGCAGTTAAAGCAGGCCACAAAGTTGTTGTCTTTGATCGTGGCGGCTATTTATATCATGGTCGTATCGCTGCTTTAGCTACAGCTGCTCGTGAAAACGGACTAGAATTCTAATAAGGAGGAAAACCATTTATGACTTACATTGATCCAACTCATTTAGACTTAGAAGATCGCGTTGTTTCAATCAACCGTGTTACAAAAGTTGTTAAAGGTGGACGTCGTCTACGTTTTGCTGCTATCGTAATCGTTGGTGATAAAAACGGTCACGTTGGTTTCGGTACTGGTAAAGCTCAAGAAGTACCTGAAGCTATTCGTAAAGCCGTTGAAGACGCTAAAAAGAATCTAATCAATGTGCCTAAGGTTGGTACAACCTTACCTCATGAAGTTATCGGTCGCTTTGGCGCTGGTCGTGTTCTATTAAAACCAGCCGTTGAAGGTTCTGGTATCGCCGCTGGTGGCGCTGTTCGTGCCGTCATGGAATTAGCAGGAATCGATGATGTGACAGGTAAAACATTGGGTAGCAAAACTGCTATCAACGTTATTCGTGCCACAATTGACGGTTTAACTCGTATGAAGACTGCTGAACAAATCGCAGAATTGCGTAATATCTCTGTAGAAAGCTTACAAAACTAGGAGGATAACTGAACATGGCTAAATTAAAGATTACTTTAAGAAAAAGTGCTGCTCATCGTCTTCCAGAACAACGTAAAATGGTCAAAGAATTTGGCTTGAACCGAGTAAATAGTTCTGTAATCAAACCAGATGATGCTGCAACTCGCGGTGTGATTTTCAAACTCGCACATTTAGTAACAGTCGAAGAAATTAAAGACTAATTTCAACATATATTGCAAGGAGGTGCGCACAATAATGAAACTACATGAATTGAAACCTAACGAAGGTGCTCGCGATGTTCGCAAGCGTGTCGGTCGTGGTACGTCTTCAGGTACTGGTAAAACAGCTGGCCGTGGACAAAAAGGCCAAAAGGCTCGTAGTAAGGTACGTTTAGGCTTTGAAGGTGGGCAAATGCCTTTATTCCGTCGTATGCCAAAACGCGGCTTCAAGAACATCAACCGCAAAGAATATGCTGTCGTTAACCTTAACGATTTAAATCGTTTTGAAGACGGTACAGAAATCACAGCAACTGTATTAATCGAAGCAGGTGTTGTTAAGAACGAACTTTCAGGTGTTAAAGTATTAGCAAATGGTGAATTAAACAAAAAATTGAACATTAAGGTAAGCAAGTATTCTGAAGCTGCAAAAGCTGCTGTAGAAGCTGCTGGCGGTTCAATTGAGGTGATTTAATTGCTTAAAACACTAAGAAACGCATTTAAAGTCAAGGAAATCCGTAGTAAGATTTTGTTCACTTTAGGCGTTTTGATCGTTTATCGTTTAGGTGCACAGATTACAGTACCAGGTGTTAACGCTGGCGCGTTAACCAAGTTAGGATCAACTGGTTTGATTCCTTTACTTGATACTGTTAGTGGTGGTGGCTTGGCGAATTACTCCATCTTCTCGATGGGGGTTTCACCATTCATCACGGCCCAAATTGTGGTTCAATTACTACAAATGGACATTGTGCCTAAATTTGTTGAATGGAGCAAGCAAGGTGAAATTGGGAGACGTAAACTTAACCAAGTGACGCGTTACTTAACGATCATCTTAGCGTTTATTCAATCAATTGGGATTACTGCTGGCTTTAACTCACTCAGTCAAATGGGCTTGGTTAAAGATCCAGGAATTAAGACCTTCGTTAGCATCGGGATCATCCTTACGGGTGGTACGATGTTAATTACTTGGTTAGGTGAACAGATAACTGATAAAGGGTTAGGGAATGGTGTTTCAATGATTATCTTCGCAGGTATCATTGCGCGCCTCCCAAGTGGCCTTCATCAAATCATCAAGGAACATGTCTTGAATGCTTCTAAGGGTGAAATGTGGTTAGGAATCTTGTTCGTTGTTGGCTTAATCGTAGCGGTATTAGTCATTGTGACTTTCGTTACTTGGGTTCAACAAGCGAACCGTAAGATTCCAATCCAATATACACGTCGCGAAGCAGGTGCAGGTGACAACAGTTACTTACCACTAAAGGTCAATGTTGCTGGTGTGATTCCGGTTATCTTTGCTAGTTCATTTATTATGACACCTCAAACAATCTTAATGGCCTTCCAGGCAAGTCATGGTGAAGATGCTTGGTTCAAAGTTATGTCAGACATCTTCAGTATGCAAACTGTGACAGGTTCGATTGTTTATACGGTGCTCATTATTCTCTTTACCTTCTTCTACGCATTTGTTCAGGTTAACCCTGAAAAAGTTGCTGAGAACTTGACCAAACAAGGGAGTTATATCCCAGGTGTTTGGCCGGGTAAAGGTACCGAGAAATATCTCTCCAGCGTATTAATGCGACTATCGACTGTCGGTGCGTTGTTCTTAGGGGTAATTGCATTATTACCTCAATTAGCAGCAAACCTCGGTGGTCTACCTCAATCAATTGGTTTAGGTGGGACTAGTTTACTAATCGTCGTTGGTGTGGCGCTTGAAAGCACTCGTCAACTCGAAGGTTTACTCATGAAACGGAAATACGTTGGCTTCATTCGATAAGCAATTATCGTTTAAAAAGTATTGAATCCTTGTTTTAAATAGGAGGCAAAGGCATGAATCTCATGTTAATGGGACTTCCTGGCGCTGGTAAGGGAACGCAAGCTGAAAAGATTGTTGACGCTTATCATATTCCACACATTTCAACTGGTGATATGTTTAGAGCTGCTATGGCAGATCAAACAGACCTTGGTGTTAAAGCTAAGGCCTTCATCGATAAAGGTGAATTGGTACCAGATGATGTGACAAACGGAATTGTCGAGGAACGTCTTTCACAAGCAGATACTAATGTAGGTTATCTTCTTGATGGTTTTCCTCGGACACTTGACCAAGCGGATGCTTTGGCAGTGATTACTGATAAATTGAACAAACCTTTAGATGGTGTGATCAACATTGATGTTGATCCTGAAATCTTGGCTGATCGTTTATCTGGTCGCTTCATTTGTAAAACTTGTGGTGCAACGTACCATAAGCTTTACCATCCAACTCAAGTGGAAGGCACATGTGATCGCTGTGGCGGCCACGTCTTCTTCCAACGAGAAGATGATAAACCTGAAACGGTTAAGAATCGCTTAAAGGTCAATATCGAAATGAATACACCTTTACTTGATTTTTATGAAAAACGTAACCTGCTTTACACGGTAGATGGGAATCAAGAAATTGATGACGTGTTCGCTGCCGTTAAAAAAGTACTTGATACCATTAAAG
The DNA here is from genome assembly GCF_033176295.1 of Latilactobacillus sp. Taxonomy (NCBI): domain Bacteria; kingdom Bacillati; phylum Bacillota; class Bacilli; order Lactobacillales; family Lactobacillaceae; genus Latilactobacillus; species Latilactobacillus sp. The sequence continues at coordinate 10,128 of NZ_JAMQEX010000019.1, read as the reverse complement.
ACTAGTCATCAACTCAAGTGATCTTTTAGGTCATTATTCACGTAAAAGCCTGACTTGTTGTTAATGACTAAGTAATCAGTGCTTTTAAAAATTTAATGCTTGTGATATAATATCTCGGTATGACACTAGGGTGAGTGCGGAGAGCTCTCACCATTTTTCTGTATGAATTTTCATAACCACAAGGGGGTACTTTTGCGTGGCAAAAGATGACGTCATTGAAATTGAAGGTAAAGTAACTGATACTTTACCAAATGCAATGTTCAAAGTAGAACTTGAAAACGGTGCTGTGATTTTGGCACACGTTTCAGGTAAAATCCGTAAGAATTACATCAAGATTTTACCAGGAGACCGTGTGACAGTTGAACTATCACCATATGATTTGACTAAGGGACGAATTACGTATCGCTTTAAATAGGCGTAAGGATCATATCAAGGAGGTCAGTCGATATGAAAGTAAGACCATCAGTAAAACCAATGTGCGAACATTGTAAAGTTATTAAACGAAAAGGCCGCGTTATGATTATCTGCGCAGCTAATCCAAAACATAAACAACGTCAAGGTTAATTAATAAGCAGGAGGTGCAAGAATGGCTCGTATCGCAGGTGTGGATTTACCACGTGATAAACAAATTGTGATTGCTTTAACTTATATTTTCGGAATCGGAAATACAACTGCCGTTAAAGTCTTGGCTGATGCTGGCGTCCCAACAGACGTCCGTACACGCGATTTAACGCCGGATCAAGAAGACAAGATCCGTGCAGCATTAGATACAGTTAAAGTTGAAGGCGATCTTCGTCGTGAAGTTAGCTTAAACATCAAACGTCTACAAGAAATCGGTTCTTATCGTGGCATGCGTCATCGTCGTAGTTTACCAGTTCGTGGTCAAAACACGAAGAACAACGCTCGTACACGTAAAGGTAAGAAAGTTTCTATCGCAGGCAAGAAAAAATAATCAGTAAAAGGAGGTTATAATTTATGGCAAACAAGAAGAATGCACCACGTAAGCGTCGTGTAAAGAAAAATATCGAAGCTGGCGTAGCACATATTCACTCAACATTTAACAACACTCTTGTAATGATCACTGATCCTAACGGGAATGCTGTTGCATGGTCATCTGCTGGTTCATTAGGTTTCAAAGGTAGTCGTAAGTCAACACCTTTTGCTGCTCAAATGGCTGCAGAAGCTGCTGGTAAAGAAGCCATGGAACATGGTATGAAATCTATTGAAGTTGCTGTTAAGGGACCAGGTTCTGGTCGTGAAGCTGCAATCCGCTCATTACAAGCAACTGGTTTAGAAGTTACTGCTATTCGTGACGTCACACCAGTTCCTCATAATGGATCTCGTCCTCCAAAACGCCGTCGTGTTTAGTCTGGGCTACGCTTCATTTTGAGACAAACTGAAACGTGTTCACGTATAAACACTTCTCGTTTTGAAAGGGGTAAAAGATAAGAATGATCGAATTTGAAAAACCAAACATTACAAAGGTTGATGAAAGTACTAACTACGGTAAATTCGTTGTTGAACCACTTGAACGTGGATACGGTACGACTTTAGGTAACTCTTTACGTCGTATCTTATTGGCATCTTTACCTGGTACTGCTGTCACAGATATCCAAATTGATGGTGTCTTACATGAATTTTCAACAATTGATGGCGTCCTAGAAGACGTGACACAAATCATCTTGAATATCAAAAAATTAGCACTTAAATTGCACGTTGAAGAAGACAAAACGATTGAGATTGACGTTAAGGGACCAGCAACAGTTACTGCTGCTGATATCATTTCGGATGACGATGTTGAAGTCTTAAATACTGATCAATATATTTGTACAGTAGCTGAAGGCGGCAATTTCCACGTGCGAATGACAGTTAAAAAAGGCCGTGGTTATGTTGCTGCTGTTCAAAACAAGTCAGACGATATGCCAATTGGTGTTTTACCAATCGACTCAATTTATACCCCAATCAGTCGTGTCAACTATCAAGTAGAAAGTACACGTGTTGGTCGTCGTAACGATTTCGACAAGTTAACACTTGATGTTTGGACAAACGGTTCCATCAGTCCTAGAGAAGCTATTAGCTTAGCTGCGAAGATTATGACAGAGCATTTGGCAATCTTTGTAGATCTTACTGATGAAGCGAAGAATGCTGAAATCATGGTCGAAAAAGAAGAGACGCATAAAGAAAAAATGCTTGAAATGACAATTGAAGAGTTAGATTTATCAGTACGTTCATACAACTGTTTGAAACGCGCTGGTATCAACACTGTTCAAGAGTTAACTGACAAATCAGAAGCAGATATGATGAAAGTTAGAAATCTTGGTCGCAAGTCGTTAGAAGAAGTTAAGAACAAGTTATTTGATCTTGGCTTAGGCTTACGCACAGAAGAATAAACTGATAAGAAGGAGGGACTCCATTCATGAGTTATCGTAAATTAGGTCGTACAAGCTCTCAACGTAAAGCAATGTTACGTGATTTGACTACAGATTTAATCATCAATGAACGTATCGTTACTACTGAAGCTCGTGCCAAAGAAATTCGTAAAACAACTGAAAAAATGATCACTTTAGGTAAACGCGGTGATTTACACGCTCGTCGTCAAGCTGCAGCATTCGTTCGTAACGAAGTAGCTGATATTCGCGAAGAAGACGAAGCAGTAATCGTTCAATCTGCTTTACAAAAGTTATTTAGTGACATTGCTCCACGTTATGCTGAAAGAAATGGTGGTTACACACGTATTCTTAAAACAGCCCCTCGTCGTGGTGACGGTGCATTAATGGTTATTATTGAACTTGTTTAATAATAAAAAATGATTTCTAGGTCATTTGATCGATGAGACAGGGCGTTATGATGATGGCATTTATTTGCCAAGTCTAGTCCTAAGGTTATGTTAGCACCACAGCATAACTTTCATCGATTGATGATTTACATAATAAAACGTCTAATTCTGTTTACAGAGTTAGGCGTTTTTTGTGTTAAGTGGATTTATAAACAGAGCGACTTACACAGCCACTTTAAGGGGATTCTATGATAAAATAGAGGGTAGTTTCGCAGCCCTATAAGCAAGTGGTGGGGCGATTTTAGTAGAAACGTGCCATTAGTAGCAACTTCCTGTGCTTTACTACGTCCCGCAAACAAGCGATTGCATCGCTTATTCACGGAACTAGGTAAATGCTCGGAACCTAACCACTTTTAATGGCACTCTAAAGTGAAACGTGCCATTAGTAGTAACTTCCTGTGCTTAGCTACGCATCGCAAATAATCGATTGCATCGCTTATTCACGATACTAGGCTAATGCTCAGAGCCAAAACGCTTTGAACGGCACTCTAAATCATGAAATTAGGTATTCTCAATGGATGAAAATAAAATCATAGAAGTGGCACATTTAAAATATGAATACCCACAGGCGAGTCGCTTGGCCCTTAATGATTTATCGGTCAGCATCAATGCTGGTGAGTGGGTTGCAATTATTGGGCATAATGGGAGTGGCAAGAGTACGTTTGCCAAATCCCTGAATGGCTTATTAGATTTACAGTCAGGAGATATTACGATTGATGGCTTGCCTTTATCGATTGAAACCGTTTGGGATATTCGCCGTAAGATTGGCATGGTTTTCCAAAACCCAGATAACCAATTTGTTGGTGCGACGGTTGAAGATGATGTCGCGTTTGGCCTTGAAAACCAAGGGATTGAACGGACTGAAATGCAGCGGCGGGTTCAAGATGCAGTTGACCGCGTGGGTATGACCCAATTTATGACGCGCGAACCAAGTCGTTTATCTGGTGGCCAGAAGCAACGAGTTGCATTAGCGGGCATTATTGCCCAACAACCTGAGATCCTCATTCTCGATGAAGCAACAAGTATGCTTGATCCTAAGGGTCGCCAAGAAGTCCTCGAGACGATTCATACGTTGAAACAAGAAACGAATATGACCGTGCTTTCAATTACCCATGATATTGACGAAGCCGCTAGTGCGGATCGGATTGTCATGCTGGATAAGGGACAAGTGATTGATCAAGGGACACCAGCCGAAATCTTCGCATATGGGCAACGCCTGCTCGACCTTGGGTTAGATGTCCCATATCCAGAGAAACTCAAAGCAGCACTTACTAAGCTCGGTGTACCGATGCCAGTTGACTATCTCACAACGGAAAGGATGGTTGATCACCTATGGACATTACATTCAAAGATGTAAGTTATACGTATCAACCCGGGACACCTTTTCAAGGGATTGGGTTAAAACACATTAATTTAACGATTGAATCAGGCTCTTATACGGCATTAATCGGCCATACCGGCAGTGGCAAATCGACGTTATTGCAACACTTGAACGCGTTGTTGAAGCCGACTGAAGGGGTCGTGCAGATTGGTGAACGCCAGATTACGCCTGAAACGAATAATAAGAACTTGAAGGTCATCCGGCAAAATGTCGGTATGGTCTTCCAATTTCCAGAAAGCCAATTATTTGAAGCCACGGTACAAAAGGATATTGCTTTCGGGCCCCAAAATTTCGGTGTGCCTGAAGCTGAGGCACTTGAACGGGCTAAAGCGATGGTCGAATTGGTTGGTCTACCAGAAGCCGTTTTAGAACAATCACCGTTTGATTTATCCGGTGGTCAGATGCGGCGAGTCGCAATTGCCGGTGTCTTGGCTATGCAGCCAGAGGTCTTAATTCTCGATGAACCAACCGCCGGGCTCGATCCAGTCGGGCGCCGGGAAATGATGGGTTTATTTGAAAAACTACACCGCGAACAAGGTATGACAATTGTGATGGTCACGCATCAAATGGACGATGTGGCCAACTATGCGGATCATGTCGTTGTTTTGGAAAATGGCGGGATTGCCAAGAGTGGGACACCGCGCGAAATTTTTGCGGACCCTGAGTGGCTAACGTCTAAGCAATTAGGCCTACCAACCACGACGCAGTTTGCCCAAGCGTTAATCAAGAAGGGCTTTGGATTCCCTAAGGTACCATTAACAGAACACGAATTAGCAGCGATGTTGCGCGATCAATTACCGCAGGGAGCAGGTGGCGCTAATGAATAAACTAATCTTAGGCCGTTATATTCCGGGGGATTCAATCCTCCATCGAATGGACCCGCGGGCGAAGTTAATCGCCAGTTTCTATTACATCGGGATCATTTTCTTAGCACGCTCATGGCCAGCTTATCTCTTGTTATTTGTTTTCACGATGGCCTTAATTCTAATTTCGAAAATTAAACTTAGTTTCTTCTTGAAAGGGGTCCGGCCATTATTGTGGCTCATCCTCTTTACCGTTTTACTTCAAATCTTCTTCACGCGTGGGGGGACCGTCTATTGGCAATGGGGCTTCTTGAGCCTGACCAAGTTCGGGTTACTCAACGGGGCATATATCTTCATGCGCTTCGTGCTGATTATCTTCATGTCGACGCTCTTAACGTTGACGACACCACCGTTATTATTAGCAGATGCGATCGAATCGATTCTGAAGCCGTTAAAAGTCATTCATTTCCCAGTCTATGAAGTCGCATTGATGTTATCAATCGCGTTGCGCTTCGTACCGACGTTGATGGATGAAACGACGAAGATCATGAATGCGCAGCGTGCGCGGGGTGTTGATTTCGGAGAAGGTAGTCTCTTACAACAAATGAAATCCATTATCCCGATTTTGATTCCGCTATTTGTCAGCAGCTTCAACCGGGCCGATGATTTAGCGACAGCTATGGAAGCCCGTGGCTATCAAGGTGGCGAAGGCCGCAGTAAATACCGCGTCCTAAAATGGCAAACAAGAGATACACTCGCGTTTGTTGCAATGGCGGTATTAACGGTTGGTTTAGTGATATTACGTTAATGAACAATTCAAAAAGCATTGTCTATAAAATGACCTCAAAAGGGTGATTTTACAGATAATGCTTTTTTAGTATCGACGGTTAATTATTTCTAATCCTATCATGAATCCTGAAAACAGCCGGTATAATAGGATTTATATAAGGATTAGATTATATTTACATGTCTCAAAATATAATAGTAAACAAGTTAAAAAAATAACATGCTCGGAAGAAGAAATTTAAAAAAAGTTTATTTTTGTAACGCTTACAGCGCCGATGAGTTTGGTAGCATCAGTAAAAACTAATCGAAAATATCACTTGCACTATCAAAAAAAGAGATGATACATTATTCACATAGCAAAGGCAATTAACGTCGTTGACTAATAATCGCTGAGCTAAAAATATAAAACGCACTTGGAGGCGAAAAGCATGATTAAAAGTTCAAAATTGGTAAACTTAGTATTGGTATCATCAACGGTATTAGGAATGGTAGTAACAGCTGGAACATCAACAGCGATGGCCGCAGCTAAAACATCTGCCGACACATCATCAGTAATGACTAAGAAAGATAACAGTCCTCGTATTGATTATCAAACATCTGGTACTTTAGCAGCAAGCGGTACAGCGATGGACGGTTTAGAATTAATCGCCGGCAATCAAGTAACACGTGGGACGCTTCACATGAAATATGATGTGAAATCATTCGCAGCACTTAATTGGCAAGAACATACTGTAACAACAATTAAGTTGCCAAGAGAATTCAATGCTTTCGCTAAAAATGGCTCATTACTCAAATATATTGCATCAGCAAACTTCAATTACACATCATCAATCAATACAATTAACCATAGTTACACATCAAATGAAATGCATATCGAAAAAGATACACAATCGGATGACACATACTTATTGAAATTTGATAACCCTACTGTAACAGGTATCGGCTTAAATGTTCAAATGCACGTTGAATTTGATCTTAACTTAGGCGATATGGTAACAGATACAGGCGTACGTATTCCAGATGCTTATGACAAATCAGCATATCATTTAGCAAGTACAATCACAGATAAAGATGATGCGGGTATTATCGATTGGCATTTAGTTGGTAATACAAATGGCGCAACAACCATTCCAATTTGGCAATTAGATCCTGGGTACGATATCTTGAAACAAGCCCCAACAATTCATAACCCGATTTATGACACAGATACAGTTGTAACGGGTTCAGGAATTCCAGGCGCAAAAATCACATTACGGCAAGGTGTTCAACCAGATAGCCCAATCATTGGAACAGGCGAAGTTGATGCAAGTGGTGTTTACAGCATTACAATTCCAGCCCATAACGCTGGTGTAACAATTTCAGCAACTCAAAATGCTGGGTTTGGTGAAAGTCCAAGTACAACAGCAACAGTGCAACATAAAGGCGGTGAGATTCCAGCACCGGGTGTTCCAGAAAACCAACAACTTAGTGATAAAACGGTTAAAGGAACTGGTTATGCGCCAGGGAATTCAATTGTTGTAACTAACCAGCGGACAGGAGAATCTGTAACAACTACTGTACAGGCAGATAAATCATATTTGGTAAACGTATCAAGTACTTTCTGGAAACTGTTTGATATCATCAATGTTCAAGAAAAAAATTCAAGTGGTGATGTTAGTAAAGTAGCGCAATTTGTTGTTATTCCTGACGAAACTAAATAATATTAGATAAGACTAAATCTAGAGGGAGTATTCATTCTCTAGATTTTTTATTTATGATAATATTTAAAAGTGAAAATTAATTTATTTGGAAATTAATATTGTTTTATTTAATTATATTGTAAAAAAATGATCTTTTAGGGGTAGTGAAATTGCTATAAAGTAACAAATCATACTGATTGTGATTTAATAATCTTTTAAAAATAATGGAATGATGAAAAAAATTATCAAATAAAAATCGCTATAAACGTTTATAGCGATTTTTTAATAACTATATATTTAATAAAATAGCAAAAATAAAAATAATAACTCTTGAGTTGTGAATTATTAACATTACAGTTAGTTTACACCGTTGTTTAATAGCGCGCAAGTCAATTAATGGGATTATTTAAAATAATAAACGCCAGTATAACGCGATTTATAGAAATTAAAGGCTTTTTTAATTAATAGCCTTCTCTAATTTGGAGAGTAGCTATATAGAAACTATCAAGAACCATAACTCAAGAGTTATGATTCTGTTTCGAATCATTTGAATCAGTGTTCTGTAGGGATTTAGAACACATAAAATTGTATACCTTAGTCGTTAAGCGGTTATGGAGTGACGTGGGAGGATATCGGGCATGAAGAAGCGAATAATCTATAGTTTATTAATAATTTTGTTATTAATGACAACTGTTTTGCAGTCACTAGGTACTGTATTTGCGGCAGCAACTGCCAATAATAGTAGTGAAACAACATCTAAAATAATAGATACTAGTAAATCGATTGCACAAGTGAGTGAGTCTTCGCAACTTCGAAGTAGCAGCCAGAATGTTGTGCAATCTTCGAGTACAAGTCAGAAAAAAGAAAGTAAGAAGAGCTCTAGTTCAAATTCGACAGGTAAGTCGGTCATGCAAAGTGCATCATTGTCGGCGGCTGATGATACTGGACTAACATTCCATCAAGGTAAGTTAGCACTTGGTGGTGGGAACTACTTAGCCTATACAAATGGGACGAACTATGATGGGATTCGAGGTAAGACACCGACTATCACTGATCAGTCGATTTCCTATGCTAATTTTGTAGCGGGTAAAGTTCAAGGGGTACCAATTACTAAGACCTTGATGGAACACGCTGGACGGAATAATATTGGTTTATGGGCACAAGGTGCGAAAGATTTTGGACAATACACACGTTGGATGTCAATTCATAAAGATGATGTAAATAAATTTGATATTGATCTTGGTGCAGGTACACCGATTGCCCCCAATCAAGTTGATTTGAGTTTTACAAATTTAAGTTCCTCGACAACTTTACTTTTTGGCTTAGAGGCTGATAATGCGATTGGAACAAGTGGAACAATAAAAGTTACGGCATCATCATTAGAAGCACAAGGAACTATTTTGAAGCAGACTTTAGAATATACACGTACGGTCGGTGGTGTTGCGACTACAATTACTGATGATGTAACGTACCAACCAACTGATTGGAAGACCGTCTACATTAAGGAGCACATCACCAATACTTCTGGTCGTGATTTAAAAGGCCTCTTCTTTGGTCGAACAATTGATACTGATTTACGGAATTTTTGGACTAGTGACCAAGGGTCAGGTGCCATTGGAGATAAGCCAAAACTTATTGCTGATGGTGATCGCGGTATGTACGAGAAACAAGATATTTCAGCAACAGAAGGTCCAACTAAGTATCAGGAAGGGAATGCTTCTTTATTTTATGATTTTAATCTTTTCAATGGTTCTGGTCCTGATGGTTGGCAAGGCTTTAATCTCACAAATGCGCCCACAAGTATCCCATCAACTTTTATTGGTAAACGATTTGCGACACCACGTGCAAAAGGAGATCGAACGACGAAGGTAAACATCGATACCGAACTCGACATGCTCTGGTGGCCTAAAGATTTAAAACAAGGTGAATCGCGGGATATTGGCTATGAAGTTGGTTTAAATGGTGGGGGTCAACCAAGTCCACCGGAAATCACTTTGAATCAAAAGCCGCGAGTAATGTATGTTGATGGTAGTCAAAAGGATGTTGTCTTAGACGGGACAGTGACGAACAAAAACCCAACTGATTCAGCTGATCCTAAATACAAGAAGATGAATGAATTAATCTATTATGAAGTGCAACATAAAGATGCTAGTGGCAATGTCACGACCGGTGGCCCTAAAGTTCTGACATCAGTCGCAGATGTTGCGGCTGGACAAACCAAGAATTATTCTGGTCTAGCTAAAGGGATTGAAGATGACCTACACGTCGGTGATCGGATTGTTGTCTGGGCTGTCGATAGTGGAGGGATGACTTCCGTTAACCATGAACACACTGACTTAGTAGAACGTGCGGCTGAGATTAGCAAAAAGGTTAAGAATATCACGAATGGAGATTCAAGTTTCAAGACCGAAACCGACTATAAACCGGGTGATACGGTTGAATACCAAGGGACGTTGAAGAATCTTAAAACGAAAGTAGCCTTACCTAAGGGTGCAATTATTACTGATGAATTAGACTCAAACTTGACCGTCAAAGGTGATGTAAGGCTCCTATGATGGAATTACGGACAAACTGTTCGATATAATACATCATAAAGGAGCTTTTTATTATGGCAATTAAATATTCAAATGAATTTAAAGAATC
>NZ_JAMQEX010000018.1:0-46453 GCF_033176295.1 Latilactobacillus sp. | reverse complement strand
CACTTGAACTAATTAATCAACGACCATTAAAAATACATCATCAACAGACTGCCATTGAAAGATTCCGGGCTTGTTCGGATTAAACTTGTAATTTGCCAAAATAAAAGATAAAAAATATCATAGTCAAGTGTTAGAGAATGCCGAGAACAGTAAGACTGATAAAAAGGTGACAAAACAAGAAGAGTTTGAATTAATTAAAAGTCTAGATTATACGAGCTGGTATGTTGCAGATACAATTAATAAACGATATTACACGTTGAGTTTATTAGCGGCTAATCCTAATAGAAAACGGAAAGATGATAAACTTCGATTGAAAGTGAAAAAGCGAAGGCGACCATTATCCGTTAAAAGAGTTATGGAAATAAAGTTAAATTGTGAGAATAAAAATACAAAAGCGTTCTATCAGACTAAATATGGTCAATATAAGGATTAAGGTAGGCATTATCTGATCTTTTACTATAGAATAGGTATTATTATTCTAAGGTGATAGGAGTTTACCAATGTCTGATTTAATCGAACACCATGTTTCTGTTCGGAATTTTGAAGCGACACCCTTGAGCGCTGAGGTAAAACAGCAATTAATTGTGGCGGCCCAGAGTGGCTCGTCATCTAACTTCGTCCAAGCTTTTTCAATCATTGAAGTGACGGACTTAGCGTTGCGCGCCGAGATTGCGACGATTTCTAATAGTGCTAGCTACGTCAATCAGACCGGCACGTTTTACGTTTTCGTTGCGGATTTGTATCGTCAAGCTAGCATGTTGAAAGCCCAGGGTCAATCTTTGGCTGGCATCCAAAATATGGAGGCCTTGCTAGTCGCGAGTGTTGATACGACGATTGCTGCTGAAGATATGGTGGTGGCCGCGGAATCATTAGGGCTCGGGATTTGTTATATCGGCGGGATTCGCAATGATATCGCGCGGGTGGCTGAGTTACTTGGGTTGCCAGAATATACAGTGCCCCTCTTTGGGTTAACCGTCGGCATTCCAAAGACGAAAAATCAGGTTAAACCAAGACTGCCACAAATCAATCAAGTAGCGCAGAATCAATATCCACGGGCGCAATTTGCGGATTTAAAACAATACAATCAACAAATCGCAGATTATTACGCCAATCGGGGATCAAATCAACAACAGGCTGACTGGACAAGTAAGAATTTAGACTTTTTCAGTGCACCACGCCGTCCAGAAGTCGGGGACTTTTTGAAGAAACAGGGGTTTACATTAGTATAAAAACCTATTTTTTTAACTTTTCTATATTAAGCATTTAAATTCATTTAGTAGGGATGAGTATGTGATGATATAGAAAAGGAGGATGATTAAGATGAAAGAAATCAATGTATTGGCTCCCAATGTCGAAAAGCTAAAAGATTTATTAGATGAATTTCCTTTTGAAATATTCTGCTTTTATATAACTATTTTTGAAAAAACATATAATGAAGCATATGAGGATAAAAAAATAAATATTTTAGATCAGAGAATGATTGATGTTGTTGAAAAAGCTCTTCAAGAAGATTCTAACTTTAAATTAAATACTTTAAGGGTACTGGGGAAAGTAAATATGATAACGATAAAAAATTAAATCTGATAGTAAAAAGAACCCTGACACTAATTGTGTAGGGTTCTTTTTGACATCCCAGCGACAAACTTCTATACTCAAAAATGAAACCGTTTTAATTTAAACTTGGAGGTTAAGTTTATGCAACCTAATATTCAATGGTTAGATACACCGGCCGTCTTCAGAGTGGGCCAATTGCCTGCCCACAGTGATCACCGTTACTATGCGACACTGGCCGAAATGGCCCAACAACAGAGTTCGTTTGAACAATCTTTGAATGGCACGTGGCAATTTCACTACAGTGTTAATGCGGCGAGTCGTCCTAAATCTTTTTATGAATTAGCATTTGATGCGCAAGATTTTGAACCAATCACAGTACCCCAACATATCGAATTGGCGGGTTATGAGCAATTGCACTACATCAACACAATGTATCCGTGGGAAGGTCATTATTATCGGCGTCCCGCTTTTTCAACGTCCGATGACAAGCAACATCTCGGCATGTTTAGCGAAGCCGATTATAATCCCGTCGGTTCATACCTGCATCATTTTGATTTAACGCCAGCTTTGAGAAATCAACGGGTCATCATTCGCTTTGAAGGGGTCGAACAAGCGATGTATGTTTGGCTCAATGGTCAATTTATCGGCTATGCTGAAGATAGTTTTACACCGTCTGAATTTGACTTAACCCCTTATCTTAAAGAAACTGATAATTGCTTGGCGGTTGAAGTGCATAAGCGCAGTAGTGCGGCTTTCATCGAAGATCAAGATTTCTTCCGCTTCTTCGGGATTTTCCGGGATGTTAAGTTATTAGCTAAACCCCGCACGCATTTGGAAGATTTATGGGTAATTCCCGAATATGACGTGGTACAACAAACGGGACAGGTGAAACTTCGCCTTCAATTTTCAGGAGATGAAAACCGAGTCCATCTACGCATTAGGGACCAACATCAAATCATCTTAACGGCCGATTTAACAAGTGCCGCTCAGGTAAACGGCCTTTATAAGATGCCCGAATTGGTTCAAGCATGGTCCAACCAAACTCCCAACTTATACACATTAGAGCTAGAAGTTGTGGATCAAGCTGGGGAAACGATTGAAATTAGTCAGCAACCATTTGGCTTCCGTAAAATTGAGATTAAAGATAAAGTGATGTTGCTCAACGGAAAACGGTTAGTCATTAACGGCGTTAATCGGCATGAATGGCACCCTGAAACTGGTCGGACAATTACGGCCGAAGATGAAGCGTGGGATATTGCCTGCATGCAGCGCAACCATATCAATGCCGTCCGAACATCGCATTATCCAGATCGGTTATCCTTTTATAATGGTTGCGATCAAGCTGGCATCTATATGATGGCTGAAACCAATTTGGAATCGCATGGTTCTTGGCAAAAAATGGGGGCGGTCGAACCTTCTTGGAACGTCCCAGGTTCATATGATGAATGGGAAGCGGCGACGCTCGATCGAGCACGAACCAATTTTGAAACGTTTAAAAATCACGTCTCAATTCTCTTTTGGTCATTAGGGAATGAATCTTACGCTGGTAGTGTTCTTGAGAAGATGAACGCCTATTACAAGCAACAAGATCCAACGCGCTTAGTGCATTATGAAGGGGTCTTCCGGGCGCCCGAGTATAAGGCGACGATTTCGGATGTTGAAAGTCGGATGTATGCGACACCGGCTGAGATTAAGGCTTATTTAGATAACGCCCCACAAAAACCATTTATTCTCTGCGAATATATGCATGATATGGGGAATTCGCTGGGTGGTATGCAATCGTATATCGACTTATTGTCACAATATGACATGTACCAAGGCGGCTTTATCTGGGATTTCATTGATCAAGCACTCTTGGTGACAGATCCAGTGACTGGTCAACGTGAATTACGCTACGGTGGCGATTTTGATGACCGCCCATCAGACTATGAATTTTCGGGGGATGGGTTAGTCTTTGCTACCCGCGATGAAAAACCAGCAATGCAGGAGGTTAGATACTATTATGGCGAACACAAATAAACGCTTAGCAGTGATCTTCGGAGATGTGACTTTAGGACTTAAAGGCCCTGACTTTCACTACCTCTTTTCGTACCAAACGGGTGGGCCAGAATCATTGCGGATTCAAGGTAAAGAATGGCTATATCGCTCACCAAAACCGACTTTTTGGCGGGCAACTACCGATAATGATCGCGGCAACCAATTCCCATTGAAATCGGGAATGTGGCTAGCTGCTGATCAGTTCATTGCTTGTCAGTCGATTACAGTGGCGATTGACGGGCAAACGATTCCGCTGCCAATTGCGCCCGAGAACAACCGCTATAGTGGTCAGGAAACGGCCCAAGAAGTGACGGTTACGTATACCTATCAAACAATTACGACGCCGCAGACGACGGTAGAAGTCAGTTATACGATTCAAGCCAGTGGTAAAATCCGTGTAGCGGTGACTTATCATGGTCAAGCTGGATTACCATCATTACCAGTCTTTGGTTTACGCTTTGTCATGCCAACCCCAGCGACGCGCTTTATTTATCAAGGGTTGTCAGGGGAAACTTATCCAGATCGAATGGCTGGTGGAATGGCTGGTGAGTACGAAGTCACCGGGCTACCTGTGACGCCTTATCTGGTGCCACAAGATTGTGGTGTGCACATGGCAACTGATTGGGTAACGATTTATCGGCAAGCGGTTCTGGATAATCGTTTGCGCGAACCAGTCGAAACCGGCTTGAAGTTTAAGATGGTCGATCAACCATTTGCCTTTTCATGTTTGCCATATACCGCTGAAGAATTGGAAAATGCGACCCATCATTCAGAACTACCCGCACCACACCGAACAGTCTTAAATCTCTTAGGGGCCGTTCGTGGCGTGGGCGGTATCGATAGTTGGGGTAGCGACGTAGAAGCGGCCTATCAAATAGATGCGACGCAGGATCGCCATTTTGAATTTGAAATTTCGTTTTAAAAAGTAAAAAGAGTTGCGGCAAAAATCATTTTTGCCGCAACTCTTTTTTATTGTAAAGGGCTGTGGCGGGCGTCCTGTTTTCAAATCAGCTATAATAGTAAATAATATGTTTTATTGGTGGGCAATTGCCTGGGAAATAATGGTGAAATCGAGGTAATGATAATGGAAACTGAACAAATGATAATTTATTTAACCCGCCTAGAGACTGTTTTAGATGATTTAGGGAAGCTATTGTTCAAAGCGCATTTGAAGGTGCCACTTACCTTGGATCGCGAGCAATCACAAGAACTGTTGCGGCAAAATAATCGTTTTGAATTTAGGTACCAACAGCTGCGAAATCAAAAAACAAAGTTATTGAAGCAATTGCTGAAGTTGACGAGTGGCGATATTTATTTACGCCAGAAAATCGGTCAGTTGAACGAATTGAATCAGCAAAGCCAAGCAGCATTGGTTGCGGCACCAGAGTACAATCGGCAGCGCAAAATTAATCGCCTGCGTCAGTTAATCCTGAACTTACAAGGTGAAAAAATCGAAACCAGTATCGTCTTATGTGACCAAGTACTGGCTTATTTATACGAAACCGAAAAAACCGCGTTTATTGCGCACTACCGGCCAAATGTTGCGCCGGTGGCGGTGCCTTTTTTAAGCCGGGATTTCAAGATGGCGATGATGATGCTCAACTATATGGATATTATGTTCACGCCGGTTGAGTTACAGCGCCATATTCGCTTACTTGTTTATCGCTACACCCAAGAATCTGTGGATAATGTGTTGATATACGATGCGCGAACTATTTTACCGAATGCCGAGAAAACAGGATTCTCAGCCGTTGCGTATTATTTCACCTTCAAACAACAAAGTATGACCTTTATTTCGTATAAAGGAACAGAGGGGACGATGGATGATCCGCGAATCAAATCGTTTCGTCAGCGTTTGGATAATTATGTCCGCGAGAGTTATCAGGACTGGAAATATAATATCGACGCGATGTTGATTGGTCACACCGATAACGACGAGCAACTACAACTAGCACGGCGTTTCACCCGGTACGTGGTCCGACATGTTAAAAAGATTGAAGCAACGACACGGATTTATGGCCTCGGCCATTCACTGGGCGG
The DNA here is from genome assembly GCF_033176295.1 of Latilactobacillus sp. Taxonomy (NCBI): domain Bacteria; kingdom Bacillati; phylum Bacillota; class Bacilli; order Lactobacillales; family Lactobacillaceae; genus Latilactobacillus; species Latilactobacillus sp. The sequence goes on along the minus strand of NZ_JAMQEX010000018.1, from coordinate 40,822 downwards.
TCATTTTGTCCAAACCTTGCAGTTATTAGATCAACCGTTTAATGCGGGTTACACCTTGAATGCGGCACCGGTCCAATTGAAGCAAATTAAGCATTATCGACCGGATTTATGTGATGACGCGACTTGGCAGGTATTGTTTGAATTAACTAAGCAAAATACGCAAGATAAGAAAATTGAGCAACTCCTGCAGGTTAAAACGGGCTTACACTATGCCGAAATTAATAATGAATGGTTTATCAAGGATTTAACGCGGATTTATTTTGGCTTTCCGTATACGTTCTATATTGGAACGGCCAATTATTTGAACGCCCGTAACTGGACCTATCCGTTTGTGGCGGATATTCGAGAGTATCTCAAAGATGATGAGATGCAGGCTTATAGTCAATTCTGGGGCAATCTAATTCATTACCTCAAACGAGTTGAGAACAGGAATGGCACGATTATTTTGGCGAGTTTGGTGACTTACGGACTCCAAGCGCTACGGGAAGTTTACGGTGCCATTAAAACACCAGAAGCCAAGCGCCTTTTTAGCGCTTATGCGCGTTATTTATCCGATGCCAAAATTTTCAAAGATACGCCAGTCGCGGTTCAGGAGAACTTCCAACGAGAATTATCGCGACCACAAACGGCTTTACGTGTGCTGCAAGGTGAGTGGCCATTTTTAAGTAGTGTGAATAACGAAATGGTTGAAACGGTGATTTATTTTCATACCATTGAAGGTGCCCGTTATTTTAAATCTGTATAAGGTTAGTGACCTATTAAGGGGTTAAAATAAATGGTATTATAAGGATGAAACTATATTACTCGGGGGGAACAACATGTTTTGCCAATATTGTGGGACTAAAAATGAAGCAGATTCACGATTCTGTATTAATTGTGGCAAGCCACTAGAAGACGCTACAGAACAACCAGCAACGCAACAACCTAAGGAAGATACGGTGACACCTAACAACTCAGCTAGTACGCCCCATGAACCGGTGGTTAGTCGTCAGGCAGTTAAACAACAATCAAAATCTAAAAAGTGGGTACCAATCCTCATTGGGGGCCTAGTTGTGTTAGCAATTGCTGTGGGGGCAGGCTTTTATTTACAAAAGCCGGCAGCAAATACTAAAATGGCAACAAGTGCTTCTTCAAAACAACAAAGCACACAAGCAAGTGACAGTGAAAGTATCAGTGATTCAGAAGTATCATCAAGTAGTTCGGAATCCGTTGCAAATCCGTTATGGACCGAGTCTAAGAAGGATAGTCTGCAGAGCTTTATGGCTGACTGGGGCACTGAAATGGATCAGGACTACCAAGAATATAGCGACCATCATAATGTCTCGCTGTATGGTGTTGATTTACCTGGCGACTTATTATCTGGTGCCATTCAAACCGAAGTTGGTGGGAGCCCAGTAACTGTTAAATGGTCTGAAGATGGTGTTTCGGCCAAGGCAGATTATAAAGTTGTCGCAGCTTACTCGGATGCCAACAGTGGTGGTGAAGAAGATCATTTTTATCTATTTACCATTCATGATGGCCGACCAGTGGTCTTGATTGCACAAGAAGGTCAAGGGAGCACATCAAGTTCGATTGCGTTTAAGGAAACAGAGAATACAACATTGAGAAATGGATTCAGCGACATAATCGGAAACTGAAAGTGAGGATGACAGATGGAACCGCGTAGAGAAAAGTTTAGTAGGCAAAAGAATCAACGCTTGGGTCGGAACATATTAGTAGTTGTGATCGGCATTATTGTGATTATTGCGGCTGGTATTGGTATCGCGGTCGCTAAAAATCGTCAAGGTCAAGCTGCTCAAAGTCGCGCTAAACAACAATCATTGGTTGCTCGCAAAAAGGCCCAGTCAAAAGCCAAAAAGGCCGCCGCTAACCGGTCACAAAAGGCGGTTAAACAAACAGCCAAAGCGACTGAAAAACCTAAGAAGCAACCAACTGAAAAAGCGTTGACCTTTGATACACAAAATCTAACTGCTAATGCGCAAAAGGTCGGTTATGGGATCTACTATTACAACAGTAAGCGCTCAGTCGGTAGTAATCAGGACCAACCTTTTATTTCAGCTAGTGTGATTAAGTTATTCATCATGGATTATCTCTATGACCAGATTAAACAAGGTAAGATTTCTGGCGGTCACTATATTGATAACCATTCAGTCGATGAATGGATCCAATTGATGATTCAACAGAGTGATAATAACGCGACCAACTTGTTAATTGATTTTGCGGGAATGACCGAAATCAATCAGTATATCCAACAACAAGGTTATACACAGACTAAGTTAGAACGGAAAATGTTAGATGATGCAGCCCGTAATCAAGGGTTGGATAACTATACGTCCGTGAAAGACGTCTTACAATTCTTGAACCAACTCTATCAAAATCGGGATCAGGCACCTTACAGTAAGATGTTGACGATTATGAAGGGCCAACAAACGCGGACTAAAATCCCAAGTCAATTGCCAGCTAATACGGTCGTTGCTAACAAGACCGGCGAGTTAGCCGATGTTGAAAATGATGTGGGGATCGTCTTTAAAGATAATGATCCATTTGCGATTGTTGTCTTAACAAATCAAGTCCAAAATCCGGCAGCTGAACGCCAAGCAATTGGGGCGTTAAGTTTAGCAGCCTTTCAAAAATAAGTATGATTAAGAGAACGTTGTGATAAATATCATTTTATCGCGAACGTTCTTTTTTGTTTGAAAATGGGCATTAGCGGGCATAGTCATGATAGTCGTTTTAGGGTATAATAATATCGGTTATAAACTATTGAAGGTTATTGCACAATAGCTAGGGTGCATCTAGATCAGGGGATTGATAGCCACTAAGCGTTATTTCGGGGGGAGTAATGCCTTAGTGACTGTTCAATTAGATGAACCAGTATGAAGCAAGAGTATCGGAGACGATTAATTATTGTAATTATGAGTGGGCACTCGTAATTAGACAGGTATCAATATCAAAATGAGACTAGGGTCGTTATCCTAGTCTTTTTTTGATGTTGCCAAATGGGAACGATGCTGATACGCTAATGAAAGCAAATCGTGTGAAATGAAGGGGATATATTGTGGATATTTATTTAAAACAGGCTATATTACAAGTGGTTGATCGCGAATTAGGCGCACCAATTTATTCCCAACAACCGCTGGATTTAACCAACGGCAATACGCGGGATTATTTAACCAATAAAATTAAAAAATTATCGTCAGCGCAGAGTAAAACAGGCGTGATTCGTCAGGGTTCTGAGGTTGCTAACCAACTATTGAATATCGCCTCAGATTTTACAGGTGTCAGTCAACAACTTGTGGATAAGTGGTATCAAGCTTACCAAAAGAGTGATGACGCGCCCAGTGCCGATGTTTTTATCGCCCTTTATGAACAGGATACGCAGGCTTATGTCGCTTTTTTGAAGGTTAATTATCATGAAGCTTATACCCACTATGTGAATGCTGAAGAGGGACCGCTAACCAATCAGTTAATTATTCACCAATCAATTTTATCTAATAAGACGCAAAAAGCAGACGAAGGGTTTGCCATCAATCTGCAGACCTTAGGGTTTGAACTAATTGAAAAACAATATACCTTCTCTGGAGATAAACGGCCATACCTGTCAACTGAAGTCATTGAGAGTGAACCGCAACCATCCTTGGAAGAAAATGTGCGGGTTGTGAAGAAAGCCGCCGAAAAAATTGGTGCGAAATTTGAAGTCGCTAAGCATGATATTGTCGCCAATGTGAAAGAGGCAATTTACGAAACGATTGAGGCAAAGGGTGAAATCAATACGCAGGATGTTGCGGCCAAGGTCTTCAAGGATAATGTCTCAGCACAAACGGAATTTAAAGCAGCGATGGTTGAAAAGGCGCCAGCGGATGCGCCCATTTCACCTGCCGTGCGTGAAATTGCCGAGAAGAAATACGGTAAACAAAAATTAAAATTATCAAATGGAATTGAATTAATCGTTCCAATTGACGTCTATCAAAATCCGGACCTATTTGAATTTATCAATCATCCGGATGGAACAATGTCAGTTGAAATCAAGAATGTCGACGAAGTGATTAGTCGATTATAGAACATGTATAAAAAGGGACTGTACAAAAGTAAATTTGCACAGTCCCTTTTTGGCGCTTATCGTTTTAGTTTAAGTCTGATAATCTTATCGCATTCCGTAATAATCAGGATTAAGAAACCAGCGCCAATTGATACCGCCCATTCTAATAGTGTTAGTGGTTCTGTATAGAATAGTTTTTGCATAAACGGTACGTAAGTCAAAATCAATTGGAGAACAATCATGCCAGCGATAATCCCGAAGGCTTTTGGATTTGAGAAGAAAGCTTTTGAAAAGGCTAATTTTGTTGTTCGGATGTTGAAGAGGTAGAAGATTTTGCTGATGACGATGATATTGACCATCATCGTACTTGCAGTCACTTGATCAACACCTCGGCCGAGTAACCAGTCATAGGCCCACAAGGCAATCAACGCCATTAAGACCGACACATAGGCCATCTGGAAGATGTCGTGTTTGTTCATTAAGGTTTGACCTGTTTTGCGTGGGGCCCGCGCCATAATGCCATCTTCAGCAGGTTCGAAGATGAAGGCAAATTGAATCGTAATTGCCGAAACCATGTTAATCCAGAGTAACTGAGCAGCTTGGAGCGGCATTGATTGTTGCATTAAAATCGTGAAGGCGATAATTAAACCTTCAGCAAATGACGTTGGTAATAAGAAGAGAATACTCTTTTTGATATTATCGTAAATACGCCGTCCTTCTTGAATTGCGACGGACATGGTGGCAAAGTTATCGTTGGTTAAAATCATATCCGCAGAATCCTTAGCAACATCGGTCCCTTTAATCCCCATTGCAACCCCAATATCAGCACGTTTTAAAGCAGGCGCGTCATTGACACCGTCACCGGTCATTGCCGTCACTTTGTGTTGTTTTTGGAGCGCTTCGACGATTTCGAGTTTGTTGCTAGGAGTGGTTCGAGCGAAAACCTGATGTTCAACCGCGGCAATTTCTTTATCCTCAGGGGATAATTGATCCCATTCAGGGCCGGTAATGGTTTTGATGACTGGGGCCAAACCTAACTTTTCACCAATTGCTTTGGCGGTCAAGGGATGATCACCCGTAATCATTTTGACATCGACACCGGCCGCATTCATTTCAGCCAGTGCTTGAATCACTTCGTCACGAGGCGGATCGATAATGCCGGCTAAGCCGAGCAAGGTAATCCCTTTGTTAAGACCTTCATGCGTAATCGTCGTTGTTGATGCTGGTACGTCGAGGTAACCGACAGCCACGACCCGTTTACCTTGTTCGGAGAGTCGTTGAACGTGTTGATTCCAAGTATCTAGTGGGAAGGCAGCGTCTTTTTGTTGCGCCATCGGGAATAATTTATCTGGTGAGCCCTTAATGTAGAGGCGGCGTTGACCAGTTGTTGTTTGAACTAATTTGGCGATATAGCGGTAATCAGAATCAAACGGCAACATGTCAATTTCGGTATTTTGCGGTACTTGATCAATCGAGAAACCTTTGTGGTAGACCGTTAAAAAGGCACCATCGGTTGGTTCACCGTTAATTGCCCAACCCTCATCTGATTTGAAAAGGGTGGTGTCATTGGCTTCAAAACCGGCTTCTAAGAATAGGGCGAGAGTGTCATCGATAACAGCTGGTTGATCAGCTTGTTGAATTTGCCCCTCAGGTGCATAACCGTTACCAGAAACATGGTAGATTTGATCGGCGGTAATGATATCTTTAACCGTCATTTCATTTTTCGTTAAAGTCCCAGTTTTATCAGTTGCAATCACATCAACGGAACCTAATGTTTCAACAGCGGGTAAGGTTTTAACGATCGCGTGTTTATTTTTGGCCATGTCACTAACACCCATAGCTAAAATAACAGAGGTTGTTGCAGGGAGTCCTTCCGGAATTGAACCAACAACCATCGTGACGATAGCGATGGCAAGTACCGGTAATGAGTAGAGGCCGCTGATGAAACCTAAGATGAATAACAAGATGGCAGCGGCAATAATCACGTAAGAAACACCGGCCCCTAACTTATTAATCTCGCGGGTCAGCGGTGTGGGGCGACTTTGTGTATGCGTAACTGCTTTTGAAATTTGACCAATTTCAGTTTGTTCAGCGGTCGCGACAACCACGCCCAAGCCACTCCCGTTTGTAACGGAGGTTGAGGCAAACGCCATGTTAATTTGGTCCGCTAATGGGACAGTTGTTGGTGTGAGCGCTGCTGCTTGTTTATCGACCGAATCAGCCTCACCGGTCAGTGCTGATTCTTCGAGGCGCAAGTTATCGGTATCGACAATTCTTAAATCGGCAGGGATGCTATCGCCGGCTTCTAAGAAGACGACATCACCAACCACTAAATCTTCGGTGGGAATATCGATTCGTTGGCCATCGCGATAAACGGTTGCTTCGGTCGCCAATAAATCCTTAATGCGTTCAAGTGCATCTGAGGCGTTGGCTTCTTGGTAGTAACCGATAATCGCATTGATGATGACCACTAAACCAATAATGATGGCATCAGAATAGTGACCCATCAGAGTTGTGAGTAGCGCAGCTGCAATTAAGATGTAGATAATCAGGTTATTAAATTGGCGAATGAAGAGTTGCCATTTAGGTGTTTTTTTACTTTCTAGTTTGTTAGGGCCGTTTGTGGCTAAACGTTTTTGTGCCTCGACTTGGGAAAGGCCTTGTTCAAAATCATTTCCCGGGTAATCTTTCTGTAAATCCTCAATCGATTGATTGTAAGGGTTAATCTGGGTTGTCATTGTTGATCTCCTTTATATTGAAATTCATAATAGTTAAAATTAACGCCATTATTCCTTTCGCCAATAAAGATTGCTTTTTAAGCAATAACACGCCGCAGCGTCGGGGTTATCTTTCAAAAACGTTCACCTCCTGAATAGTCTCTATATTTAAATTATCAAGAAACTGATGCTGTGTCAATCTAATAAAAATTATTAGCAATAGCTAAGCAATACTTTTGTAATTGTGCATTCGATATGGTAGCATAATTGTATAAGTGAAAAAATTCGGTTGAAGCATTGCGCATTCAAGATTTCCTTCTTTAGGGTGGTAGAAGGGAATTTTAGTGCGCTTTTTTATGGAGGAAATTAGAAAATGTCAACATTAGCAATTATCTTAATCAGTACTTTATTAGCCGGTCATCTCAGTAAACGAATCGGTATGCCGGCGGTGATTGGCCAGCTGCTCGTCGGGATTATTCTGGGTCCGGCATTGTTAGGTGTATTACATGAGAATAGCTTTATTCATACCTTTTCAGAGATTGGTGTCGTCTTATTGATGTTTACAGCCGGTCTCGAGAGTAACTTAACGCTTTTGAAGAAGTACTTCAAACCCAGTGTAGTTGTCGCAATTTTGGGTGTGATTGTGCCTGTGGGATCAATTTACGCGATGAGTTTAGCGTTTGGCATCAATCAATTGGAGAGTCTATTTATTGGTGTTATTTTCGCTGCGACTTCAGTATCGATTTCGGTCGAAGTTTTGCGAGAATTAAAAGTCCTTGAGAGTCGCGAAGGTACGATTATTTTAGGGGCTGCAGTCGTTGATGATTTATTGGCGGTAATCATTCTAAGCGTCTTAACAAGTCTCTTCGGTGCGCAATTAGCCACCGCTGCGCCTAATCAGATGGGACTTGGGCTAACCTTTGCCTTACAAATTGCCTTTTTCGTAGTGGTTTACTTCAGTGTTAAGTGGTTAGTGCCGGGTGTGATGCGCTTGAGTCAGCGGTTATTGGTGCCTTATGCAAATGCGATTATGTCGTTAGTGATTTGTTTTGTTTTTGTTTGGCTAGCAGAAGCCGTTGATTTGAGTACAGTTGTAGGCGCCTTTTTTGCAGGAATTGCGATTTCGCAAACACCATATCAATCTGAAATTAGCCGTCATATTGAACCACTGGGCTATACAGTCTTCATTCCTGTCTTTTTCGTTAGCATTGGGTTATCGATGACGTTTGCCGATTTAAATCGGCATTTAGTCTTCATTATTGTACTAACCGTTTTAGCCGTGTTGGCAAAATTATTAGGCAGTGGCTGGGGTGCCAAAATGATGGGTGTCCCACAAGCGGGTGCCTACACAATTGGGGCAGCGATGATTTCGCGGGGAGAGATGGCGTTGATTATTGCGCAAATCGGTTATACAGCGAAGTTATTGAGTGAAATGTATTATTCAGCGATTATCTTCGTCATTATTTTGACAACGATTCTAGCACCGTTTATTTTGAAGTCAGCTATCAAGAAACAATTGGCAGCAACTAAATAATGCTGCTAAGCGCATAAGAAAAGATTGTGAAAAAAATCATAATGCGCTATAATTAGTTATGGAAACGATTTCAAAAACTGGTTAAAGAGGTGCCATTATGGAAGCAGCGGTCGCAAACAAAGAACATACAGTTGATATTATTGATAAGAAGTTACGTCCAATTAAAGCCAATGAAGCGCTCGTTAAGATGGAATACTGCGGTGTTTGTCACACCGACTTGCATGTTAAAAATGGTGATTTTGGCGAAGTACCTGGCCGTGTCTTAGGGCATGAGGGTGTTGGAATTGTTAGTGAAATTGGCTCAGCGGTAACGTCGTTAAAAGTCGGCGATCGGGTCAGTGTTGCTTGGTTCTTCCAAGGCTGTGGGCATTGTGATTATTGTGTGAATGGTCAAGAAACATTCTGTCGCCAAGCGCAAAATGCAGGCTATACGGTTGATGGTGGGATGGCTGAAGAATGTATCGTCACCGCTGATTACGCAGTGAAAGTCCCTGAAGATTTGGATCCAATTGCGGCCAGCAGTATTACTTGTGCTGGTGTCACAACTTACAAAGCAATTAAGGTTTCAGACATCAAACCAGGTCAATGGTTGGTTATTTTTGGGATGGGGGGCTTAGGCAACTTAGCGCTTCAATATGCCAAGAATGTCTTCAATGCTAAAGTGATTGCAGTGGATATTAATGATGACAAGTTAGCAATTGCTAAGGAATTAGGTACTGATGTTATCATTAATGGCAAGCAAGAAGATGTGGTAGCCCGGGTTAAAGAAGTAACTGGCGATGGCGCCCACGCAACTGTGATTACGGCTGTTTCTAAGGTCGCTTTCAACCAAGCTGTAGATGCTGTGCGTGCAACGGGCAAAGTGGTGGCTGTTGGATTGCCTGTTGAAACGATGGATCTTTCAATTCCAAGATTAGTATTAGATGGGATTGAAGTCATCGGCTCACTTGTTGGGACACGGGCTGATTTAGCGGAAGCTTTTGAGTTTGCTGCAGAAGGCGCAGTGACACCAATTGTTCAAACCAGACCCTTGGCAGATATCAATGATATTATGACTGAAATGGCTGAAGGTAAGATTTCAGGCCGAATGGTGATTGATTTTACAAAATAAACTTAAAAATAAAATGAGGCGTTGGGCTAAAGGCAACTTTTAGCCCAATGCTTTTTTTGTTGACAAATTTTAAAAATAGCCGTACACTTACGTAGTAATAAAAACATGTAATTAATTACATGATAACGCGGAGGTAATTTTAATGACAAAACAATTTAAAGAATTAGAAGACTTTTTAGGCACACACTTTATTTACACGTATGATAATGGTTGGAAGTACGAATGGTATACTAAAAACGACCATACCGTTGACTACCGTATCCATGGTGGGATGGTTGCAGGGCGTTGGGTTCGCGATCAAGAAGCCAATATTGTTAAACTAACGGACGGTGTCTTCAAGATTACTTGGACTGAACCAACTGGGACAGATGTTGCTTTGGACTTCATGCCTAACGAAAACAAGTTACACGGTACAATCTTCTTCCCTAAATGGGTTGAAGAACATCCAGAAATTACGGTCACTTATCAAAACGACCATATCGCATTGATGGAAGAATCACGTGAAAAATACGAAACATATCCTAAGTTATTGGTACCTGAATTCGCTACAATTACTTACATGGGTGATGCTGGTCAAAACAATGAAGATGTTATTAGCCAAGCACCATATGAAGGGATGATTGAAGATATTCAAGAAGGTCGTTACTTCGATGAAAATTACAAGAAGATTAATCGTTAAGCTAATTTAGTTTCCTAACAAAACTAATCATTAGCATAAGATGATATTTGATAAAAGGAAGCGGTTACGGTATAATGTAATTGTAGTCAAATAAGCTAACGAGGTGGATGATAGATGACGATTAATGTAGGTGACTTGGTACGATGCCAAGCCAATGAAATGATGACGGAACCTTATTTAGGGAAGGTCTTGGAGAAGTGCGAAGAGACTGTGCACGTCTTAATTTTGAATTATATGCCGAATGATCGTTTCATCGTCCATGAATTAATGCAACAAATTATCGTGAATTCACAGCAAATATGCCGAATTTCGTTAACGAGAGTTGCCGGTTAGCTATCAACCTAAACGATTTTCCTCCTATTAGTAATGCCCAGATGTGTTCTTAGACATCTGGGCATTTTTCGTGTTAAAGTGAGTTTTGGAAAACGCTTCATAAAAAAAGACCGCTAAATTGGCGTTTTTTTTAAACTTGGATAGGGACAAGTCAATTCGGATGTGATAGAATAATGAAGGATTATTTGAGCAGTGGGGACGACCAAAGTTAGGGCATCCTAAAATCAAAGTCATTGGATCCTAATAGTTGAATAACTCAATCGAAGAGAAAGAGGTACTTATATGGATAAGAAACAGCGAGAAGATTCACAAAAGCATGAGAAATTTATTCATTATGCTGATGGTAGTAGTCTAGAAGAAATTAACAACACCGTTGCGATCCCTAAGAACGCTGGTTTCTGGAAAACCTTGATGGCTTTCATGGGACCCGGTGCGTTAGTTGCGGTTGGTTACATGGATCCAGGTAACTGGATTACATCAATTGCCGGTGGGGCACAATTTGCTTACACCTTGATCAGTGTTATTTTAGTATCGAACTTAATTGCCATGCTATTACAAGCAATGGCGGCACGTTTAGGAATTGTTACCGGGATGGATTTAGCGCAGATGACGCGTGCCAAAACCGGTAAAAAGATGGGGATTTTCCTGTGGATTGTCACAGAATTAGCCATTATGGCGACTGATATTGCAGAAATTATTGGTTCCGCCATTGCGTTAGAATTAATCTTTAATATTCCATTATTATGGGGTGTCTTAATCACCGCATTCGATGTCTTGCTCCTATTATTATTGATGAAACTTGGCTTCCGGAAAATTGAAGCGATTGTAGCAACCTTAGTGGCTGTTATCTTATTCGTCTTCTTATACGAAGTAATCTTGGCACAACCTAACATGGGTGATGTTGTGCGTGGATTTGTACCAAGCCCAAGAATTATGACTGACAAGAAGATGTTGTTCTTGGCATTAGGGATTGTTGGTGCAACTGTTATGCCACATAACTTGTACTTACATTCTTCAATTGCGCAAGCACGTCAATACGATCGTGATGATGTTGCTGAAAAACGTAAAGCAATCAAGTTTACAGTAATCGATTCAAACATCCAATTAACAATCGCTTTTGTCGTTAACTGTTTACTATTAATCCTTGGTGCAGCAATGTTCTATGGTACTAACAGTGATTTAGGTCGTTTTGTTGATTTATTTAACGCTTTACAAAACAAAGAAATTGTTGGGAGTATTGCTAGCCCAATGTTGAGTTTACTTTTTGCTGTTGCCTTATTGGCATCAGGTCAAAACTCAACGATTACAGGGACGCTTTCAGGACAAATTGTCATGGAAGGTTTCGTCCGTATGAAGATTCCATTGTGGGCACGTCGGGTCATTACACGTGGGTTATCAATCTTACCAGTTATCATCTTCACGGTTTATTACCATGGGAATGAAGCCCAAGTTGAAAACCTTTTGATTTACTCACAAGTCTTCTTGAGTATCGCATTGCCAGTTTCAATGATTCCATTGACATTGTTTACTAGTGATGAAAAAATCATGGGACCATTCGTTAACCGCCCTTGGGTGAAATATACGGCTTGGTTCGTAACAATTGTCTTAACATTATTGAATATCTATTTAATCTTACAAACAGTGGGCCTAGCAGCCTAATGAAATAAGCGATTAGCTTGGCCGATATCAGAGGCAGCTAATCGCTTTTTTGATTGCTGTTCAGTAGGTGTGCTAGACTAGAAAGAAGTTATTATTCTGGAGGGATGATATTTTGTTTGAAGTAACAACAGTCCATATTATGATTCGGTTGACCCTAGCGACCGTAATCGCTGGGATTATTGGCTCCGATCGGGAGTATAAAAATCGTCCGGCTGGGATTCGGACGCATATTTTGGTCTGCTTGGGGGCCTGTGTCATTGCGATGATTCAACAAGAAATTGCTGCTCAAAATGTGCAATTTGCGCTACACCATTTAGCGATTGCCACCACGATTCGTTCTGATCAGGCGCGTTTGATTGCGCAAGTGGTCAGTGGAATTGGGTTCTTAGGGGCCGGGACGATTGTCGTAACCCGCCATAAGATTCAAGGGCTAACAACGGCAGCCTCGTTATGGGCGACAGCTGGTATTGGCTTAGCAATTGGGATGGGCTATTACCAAATTGCCGTTATTAGTGCCGTTTTCGTCATTTTTGTGATTGTCTTTTTAAAGAAAATTATTCATATCAATACGTTGAAGAAAATTGAAATTAAATACAAACACAAACTAGAGACCAAGGAATTTATCCAAACTTATTTTGAGGAACACCATATTCAGATTCGGGATGTCAATTTCTCGGTGACTCAAAATGAACGGGATACGATTTACACCAACGTTTATCGAATCGAAATTCCACGAGAGATGCAATACTCAGAAATTGTAGAAGACATTTCGATGAATAAGAATATTATGACGATTAGAATGGTCAGCATTTAACTGAAAGTATTGAAAAAGAGATTGGGATAAATTCATTTTTGTCCCAATCTTTTTTTGTTTTTAAATAGTGGTTAAGGGCGTTGCTGTATAAAAATAATGAATATATGAATAAAAACGATTACTTGTCATTCTTTATTCATATAAGATTGACATTATACTGGTAGAATTGTATATTTATTCTAACTTAGACCAACAAAAAGGACTTGTGTATATTATGGAGAAATCAAAGAAGATTAATGTCAATGGCTTAATCTTGATGATCTTTGGATCAATTTTTGGCTTTGCGAATACCACCATTGCCTTTTATTTAATGGGATATGCCAGTATTATCTGGTATATCCTAGCAGCTATCTTTTTCTTTTTACCAACCTCATTGATGTTCGCCGAATACGGTTCATCATTGAAAGAAGCGCGTGGGGGCCTTTATTCATGGCTTGAAGCGTCAATTGGTAAGAAGGCCGCCTTCATCGGAACGTTCATCTGGTTAGCCTCATGGATTGTTTGGATGGTATCGACCGCTGCGAAAGTGTGGATTCCATTTTCAACTTTCTTACAAGGATCAGACCAAACAACAACTTGGCATTTTATCGGGTTAAACGGGACTCAAGTCGTCGGTGTTTTAGGCGTGCTTTGGATTTTAGCGTTAACCTTCCTATCAAGCCGTGGGATTGATAAGATTCAGAAGTTTGCTTCTTTCAGTGGGATGGCTGTGGCCTTTTTATTCGCAGCTTTCTTAGTGATCAGTCTTGCAATTTGGTTCAAGACAGGCTTTAAGCTTGCCGAACCAATCCATGGTGTGACAACTTTCGTTAAGAGTCCAATGGCTTCTTATCAATCACCAATCGGGATGTTGTCATTTGTTGTCTTTTCAATCTTCGCTTATGCGGGGATGGAAACAATGGGTGGCGTGACGGATAGTATGGATCATCCAGAAAAGACTTTTCCTAAGGGGTTAATGATTGCGACAGCCTTCATTACCTTAATCTACGCGATTGCAATCTTCATGTGGGGGATTTCAACGAACTGGCACCAAGTTTTAGGTGGCGATAAAGCCAACATGGGGAACATCACGTACGTCTTGATGCAAAACTTAGGTTATCAATTTGGACATGCATTTGGTATGTCAACGACAGCCGCTGTTGGAATCGGTACGTTATTTGCTCGAATTACCGGGTTAATCATGTTTATCAGTTACCTTGGGGCCTTTGCCGTCCTCATTTATTCACCATTAAAATCATTCGTACTGGGAACACCCAAAGCATTATGGCCAAAAGGCTTTGCTGAAGTCAATAAACACGGGATGCCTGAAAAGGCAATGTGGGCACAAGCCGTTTTGGTTTGTTTATTAATTGCTGTTATCTCATTTGGTGGTAAAGCTGCCAGCGAATTCTACAATGTATTAACCTTGATGTCGAATGTTTCAACATCATTACCTTATCTCTTCTTAGTGACTGCCTTCCCTTACTTTAAGGCACGCAAAGATTTGGAACGGCCATACGAATTCTTCAAGACTAAAGCATCAGTGCAAGCTGTGACAATCGTTGTCGATTTAGTCTTAGTCTTCGGGATTGCCTTCACGATTGTGCAACCAATGCTAGAAGGTAGCTATATGGATGCTTTCTGGATGGTCATCGGGCCAATCGTCTTTGCAATTATGGCGATTGCGCTCTATCACCGTTATCAAAAGAAGGTCGCTTAACAGGTTAGCCAAAACAGGTCCTCCCAAAGGGGCCTGTTTTTTTGATTGCCACTTAAATTCAGAGAGAAAATAATTGCATTTCTCATTACATTTTAATAATAGGAACAAAATAGTTGCAATTTGAAAATAAGTTTTATAAGTGTTATTTAAATTTTCTAGGGTGCAATGGATTGGGAAATAAGATATTTTAATGATTGTCTGCTAAAACGTTAATTAATGCGAATTATGATAAAAAAATGAGAAAGCTAACCAACAATATGCAACCTGTTCAATAAACTAGTATACTTTTTAGGTATAGTTTTCAGAAAAATTTATATCAAAGGGGGATTCTATGACTGTCAAATTACAAGTCAAAGATTTAACGAAGATATTTGGTAAGCGGGTGCCGCGGGCCAAAGAACTATTGAAGCAAGGTAAGAGTAAGGCTGAGATTCTAAAGGAAACAGGTGCGACAATCGGTGTCGACCGGGCTAACTTTGAAGTCGAATCTGGCGAAATATTCGTTATTATGGGACTATCTGGTAGTGGTAAATCAACATTGGTACGGATGATTAACCGATTGATCGAACCAACTGAAGGTAGTGTGTTGATAGATAACGAGGATTTAATGCAGATTGATAAGAAAGAATTACTTGAAGTCCGGCGTAAGAAAATGAGCATGGTCTTTCAGAATTTTGGACTTTTCCCAAACCGCACAATCCTAGACAACACTTCTTATGGATTAGAAATTCAAGGGATTGATAAACAAACGCGCGATCAAAAAGCTAATGAAGCGTTAGATCTCGTTGGTTTAAACGGTTATGGGGAACAATATCCAACACAATTATCTGGTGGGATGCAACAACGGGTTGGTTTAGCACGTGCTTTAGCCAATGACCCAGAAATCCTATTAATGGATGAAGCTTTCTCAGCGTTAGATCCATTAAACCGGTCAGATATGCAAGATCAATTACTTGATTTACAAGAAACAATGCACAAAACAATTATCTTTATTAGTCATGATTTAAACGAAGCCCTCAAAATCGGCGATCACATCATGATTATGAAGGATGGCGAAATTGTTCAAACTGGGACACCAGAAGATATTTTAACGCGTCCAGCTGATGAATATGTTGAGAAATTTATCGAAAATGTCGATCGTAGTAAGGTTTATACGGCCGGCAACGTTATGATTCGCCCAACAACGGTCAATATCGAAAAAGATGGCCCACGTTTGGCCTTGAAACGTATGCGTGAAAATGAAGTTTCAACCGTTTATGTTGTGAATAACAAGCGTGAATTGGTCGGGATTATCGATGCGCGGGATGTTTTAGAATTAGTTCGTAAAGAAAGTCGGGATCTTCAATCCGTTGTTAATGCAAACGTACCGACAACCACTGAAGAAACACCGATTGCGGATATTCTAGACGATATTTCACAAACCGGGATTCCATTTGCCGTCCTAAATGAGAAAAAACAATTACGTGGGATCATCATTCGCGGTGCCGTCTTAGGCGCACTTGCAGGAAACGAGGTGAACCATTTTGCTTAATTTAATGACAATTCCTAAATTACCACTTGCTAGTTGGATGGACAGTTTTGTCGATTGGCTAACACAATTTACAGGCTTCTTTAATGGTTTAACAAACTTTATCGGTGGAATTATCAATGGCTTCCAATGGGTCTTTGATTTAATTCCAATCTGGTTATTTATCGTGATTATCGCGGGGGTCACTTACTTCGCCAATCGCGATACGAAGAAGTGGGGCTTAATCATCTTTGAAGCGGCCGGTCTTCTTTTAATCTGGAACTTAGATTTCTGGCGGGATATGACGCAGACGTTAACCCTTGTGTTGACGTCTAGTTTAATCTCATTAGTGATTGGTGTACCACTTGGGATTTGGATGGCTAAAAGTGATATTGCCCAGGCAATATTTAAACCGATTCTTGATTTTATGCAGACCATGCCAGCCTTTGTTTACTTGATTCCAGCGGTTGCCTTTTTCGGCATTGGGATGGTGCCCGGCGTTTTCGCGTCAGTGATTTTTGCCATGCCACCAACGGTTCGAATGACTAACCTAGGGATTCGCCAAGTGCCAACCGAATTAATTGAAGCCGCAGATTCTTACGGTTCAACAGAATGGCAGAAATTGATTAAAGTGCAATTACCACTCGCCAAATCAACCTTAATGGCCGGGGTTAACCAAAGTATGATGTTAGCTTTATCAATGGTCGTTATTGCTTCAATGATCGGTGCAATGGGTCTTGGAACCCGGGTTTACTTCGCCGTAGGTCGGAACGATGCTGGGGGCGGTTTTGCAGCCGGCTTGGCAATCGTTATTTTAGCGATTATCATTGATCGTTTGACACAAGCACTAAACAGACAACGACAACATTAAGGAGGGATTTAGTGATTAAGAAGAATAAATTAATAGCTTTTTTCACCTTAATTGGATTAGTAACGTTGCTTAGTGCCTGTAGCTCACAAACTAAGCCTTATGATGCTAAGCAAAAGTTAGGCCCACAAATCAACTACACGATTACTGGGATTGATGCCGGAGCTGGTATTATGGCTTCAACGCAAAAGGCTTTATCAACGTATCATTTGGAAGGTCAAAACTGGCAGTTACAAACCAGTTCAACCGCTGCAATGACCAGTACTTTGGACAAAGCGATTGCTGACAAGCGTCCAATCGTGATTACTGGTTGGCAACCACATTGGATGTTTACTAAATATCCAATCAAGTTTTTGAAGGATCCTAAAAATGTCTTTGGCCAGGCTGAACATATCGATACGATTGTTCGAAAAGGCCTTAAAAAAGATATGCCAGAAGCTTATACCATCCTTGACCGGTTCCACTGGACACCAGCGGAAATGTCAAAAGTGATGTTACAAGTTAATGATGGCGTCGATCCAGAAAAGGCTGCTAAAGATTGGATTAAAGCTAATCCCAAACAAGTTGCTAAATGGACCAAGGGTGTTAAAAAAGTTCATGGTACGAAAATTAAGTTAACTTATGTCGCTTGGGATTCTGAAATTGCTTCAACCAACGTTGTTGCGGAAGTACTTCGTCAACAAGGTTATGAACCAACAATTCAGGCAATGGAAATCCAACCAATGTGGGCATCAGTCGCAACTAAAGCGGCCGATGCACAGGTTGCTGCTTGGTTACCAAAGACATCTGGTTTGTACTACAAGGATTACCAAGGTAAGTTTGAAGACTTAGGTCCTAACTTAGAAGGTGCCAAAGTTGGCTTAGCTGTGCCGAAGTACATGACTAACGTGAACTCAATTGAGGATTTAAAAACGAAATAAACAAAAAATAGGTGTTATCAGTCATCGATAGTTGATGATTGAAAAAGGCGTTGTCGCAAAAGTAATCTTTTGTCGCAACGCTTTTTTATTTTGGAAAAGGGCTTGATTGTATATACAATTTTGTTTATACTACAATTATTAAAACGCTTACAATTTGGAGATGAACGATTATGACGTATGCAATGATTGGGACATGGCGAATGGCTTATGAAGGATTATCCAAAGCGATGACGACGCTCGAAGCGGGCGGCAAAAGTACGGATGCAATTGAAATCGCTATCAAAGAAGTCGAAGATTATCCATTTTTTAAATCGGTTGGCTACGGTGGTTTACCGAATGCACAAGGTTTAGTTGAAATGGATGCGGCCTTTATGGATGGCAATACGTTTGCGATTGGGGCGGTTGCGGGGATTAGCGATGTTAAAAATCCCATCTCGGTTGCACGCCAATTGAGTAACGATCATTTTAATAGTTTTCTGGTAGGTGCTGGCGCATCACAATATGCGATGTTCAACGGTTTTGAAGCACGCAACATGTTAACAGAGCGCGCGCATAAGTTGTGGGCCAAACGCGTTCAGGAAATTAACGAAAAAAATCTTAGTCCGTATGACGGTCACGATACGGTTGGCATGGTGAGCTTGGATCAAGATGCTGGTATGGCAGCAGGAACTTCGACTTCTGGTTTGTTCATGAAAAAACCAGGGCGCACAGGCGATTCAGCGTTATCCGGCAGTGGCTTTTATGTGGATAGCGACATCGGTGGCGCCACCGCAACGGGTTTAGGCGAAGATTTGATGAAGGGCTGTCTTTCTTACGAAATTGTCCGCTTGATGGGTTCGGGATTATCGCCGCAAGCGGCTTGTGATCAAGCCGTTTATCCATTTGTTGAAAAACTTAAGAAACGCTACGGCAAGGTGGGGGAATTCTCACTGATTGCATTGAATAATCAAGGTGAATGGGGCGTGGCCACCAATGTTGAATTCACTTTTGCAGCCGGGAATGATGAACAGACACCGCAAATTTATATGGCTAATCCAGGGCCGGATCAGACCACTATTATTGAACCAATTTCCGAAGCTTGGTTAATAGCTTACGAAAAACGAATTAAGGCCCCAATTGATTAGAAGGAGTATTTAGAAAATGGCGAAGTATCTATATGTCGAAATTGCAGAAGCGTTAAACGAAGATGTCCGGGCGGGAATCTATGGTGTCCATCAAAAATTACCGTCAGAAACGGACTTAGCCGCGCAGTTTGCGACGACGCGGTTAACAATCCGCAAGGCAATCGACTTACTCGAAAAACAACAGGTTGTGGTCCGTGATCGGAATCGCGGGACCTATGTTTTAGCGACCGAAGGCAAAATTTCTAGTGGGGCCAGCGGTTTAGTGGGTTTTACCGAAGCCGCCAAGGAATTACACTTGGACGCGAGCACTCGGGTGTTAGATTTGCGCCGCGCAATTGTCTATCCAGACTACGTTGCGTCTAAATTACAACTCAACGAGCAAGAACCGGTTTGGCAGATTGAACGCATCCGGATGGCTGATAACGAACCAATGACGCACGAACAGATTTACCTTAAACAAAGAATACTCCCCAACTTGACGGCCCACGAAGCGCAAGGCTCTCTCTACCGTTTGATTGAACAAGAGATGCCAATTGGTTATGCGCAACAAGAATTAGAAGCCGTTATCTTAGAACCGGGGTTAAGCGAATTACTAGAAACAACACCAGGACAGCCCGCCTTCTTGGCGCACACGGTCGCCTATTCAATGGATGGCTACCCAATCTTTTACGATAATTCCCATTATCGGGCTGACAAGTATACGTTCCACAATATTTTGAGTCGTAAACATTAATGTTAGAAGGAGGTATTGTTCATTAGCAGGCAGGTAAGACAAAACTTTAATCTGGAGGATTAAACATGTTTGATAAATTAGAAAAATTCTTGATGCCGTTAGCGATAAAACTGGGGAGCAATAAAGTTTTAATCGCTATTCGGGATGGCTTTTTAATCACAACACCTTTAATTATTGTCGCTTCAATTTTCCTATTAATTGCTAATTTTCCAATTCCACATTGGTCTGAATTCTGGGGTCAATTCTTAGGGACTGGTTGGGAAAGTTGGTTCACTAACGTTTCGCGTGCTGTCTTTAATACAGTTGGCTTCTTCACCTGTTTTAGTACGGCTTACGCTTACGGCAAACAAAAAAATACGGATGCAATCCAAGCAGCCGCAGTTGCTTTGGTAGCCTTTTTAATCCTAACACCAACTAAAATGGTTGTTGAAAATCTAAAGGAACCCGTTGATGGGGCTTTAGATATGAACTACCTTGGCACAAATGGGATTTTCTTGGGACTAGTTGTTGCACTTGTTGCAGTACCCATTTATTGTTATGTGACTGAAAAAGGGTGGACGATTAAAATGCCTGATGGCGTACCACCTGCAGTATCGCAATCATTTGAAGCGTTAATTCCAAGTGCAGTTGTCATGTTAGTCTTTTTCGCAATTCGCATTATTTTTGGGTTAACACCATACGAAACACTGTATAATTTCATCTTCGAAATCTTACAAGTGCCATTAAAAGGGGCCGGCAATACTTTAACTGCCCAGATTATCTACGGATTTGCCTGCACAATCTTCTGGTTCTTTGGCATTAATGGACCAGCAGTTGCTAATTCTGTTTTTGCACCAATTTCTAAAGTGTTAACAATGGAAAACTTGGATGCTTTCCAAGCACATAAGGCATTGCCTAACATTTTTACTGACCCATTCTCAAACTTCTTTACTAACTTCGGTGGTGGCGGGAGTACCTTATCACTATTAATCGTGATGCTTTTATTCTGTCGCTCACAACGAATTAAACAACTTGGGAAGTTGGCTATTTTACCTGGGATTTTCGGCATTAACGAACCAATCATCTTTGGGTTGCCAATTGTGTTGAATCCGATTCTCATCATTCCATTTAACTTAGTACCACTTATCAACCTCTTGCTATCAACGATGGTAACAAAATGGGGGCTGATTCCATATACCAATGGGGTGGCCTTACCATGGACAACACCAATCGGTTTTTCCGGCTACCTTTCAACCGGGAGCATCGTGGCCTCACTCTACCAATTTGCATTATTAGCATTGGGTTGCTTAATTTACTACCCATTCATTAAGACTTTGGATAAACAATACATCAAAGAAGAACAAGACGCAGAGATGGCTAAAGCGGAAGATATTTCATTTGATGATTTAACGGAAGCAGACTTGAATTTGTAAAGGTGGAGAATAGTCATGGAAATTTTAATTTTATTAGATCAAATTCAAGCAGGTTTAGGCGGTACCGAACGTGGTGATTTACCCTTAGGCGGTAAAAAAATGGCGATGGGTTCTGCCGATATGTTTGAAAAGTATTTAGAAAAGGACGAAAAAATCGCGGTGACCTTATATTGTGGTGATCAAAATTTCATGGATCATAAAGATGAGGTCAGCTTGAAGTTGGCAGCGATGATTAAAAAGTTGCATCCAGATGTTGTTATTTGTGGGCCAGCTTTTCATTATGAACAATACGCTGAAATGTGTGCCCAAACTGGGGCTTTAGTGACCGAAAAAACTGATATTCCAGTTGTGGCTGCGATGTCTAAAGAATGCCAGTCAGTAATTGATCAATATCGCCAACGTGTTGATATTGTTAAGATGCCTAAAAAAGGTGGGACTGGCTTGAGTGATGCTTTAAAAGATATCTTGGCACTCTGCCGGATAAAAGCTAATCACGGTGATATTTCTGAGTTTCCAAGCGATAAAATCTATTAACTGTGGGTGATGAAATGCTAAATCAAGAAACAATCGACCTGATGCAGGCACTAACCGATATTAACGGGGTTGCTAGCAATGAACGGTTAGTTGCGGCGCGTTTAAAACAGGATTATGCGCAACTAGCG
The DNA here is from genome assembly GCF_033176295.1 of Latilactobacillus sp. Classification (NCBI taxonomy): domain Bacteria; kingdom Bacillati; phylum Bacillota; class Bacilli; order Lactobacillales; family Lactobacillaceae; genus Latilactobacillus; species Latilactobacillus sp. The sequence continues at coordinate 19,011 of NZ_JAMQEX010000018.1, read as the reverse complement.
GATGAAGTGATTTACGATAACTTAGGATCGATTTATGCGGTTAAAAAGAGTCAAACACCAAATGCGCCGCATGTGATGGTTTCGGGGCATATGGACGAGGTTGGTCTAATCGTGACTAAAGTGTTAGATAATGGCTTATTGCAAGCTTTATTACTCGGCGACATGTCAACTAATAGCTTGTTAGGCGCCAGTGTCCAAGGCGATTTTGCTGGGAAAAATTATCAAGGCACTATTTTAGCACAAACGGAAAATAATCAAGTCGTTGATAAAACGAATAAAGTGCAAGTCGACCTTGGCTTTTTAAGTAAAGCAGCAGTTGAAAAGGCTGGTGTGCAGTTAGGTGATACGCTCAGTTTTGCAACATCATTTGTTCAAACTGAAAGTGGCGCTTTGATGAGTCGCAATTGGAATGGTCGCTATGCACCTATTCTAGGGGTTGAATTATTACAAGCCTTGCAAAATGTTGAACTACCATTTGATTTATATGTGGGATGCACAGTTCAGGAACAAGTGGGTTTACGAGGAATTCAGACGGCGACGAATAAAGTAGCGCCTGATTTAGCAATTATGTTAGATACAGATGCCGCTTTTGATTATCAAACTGATTCTGATGACCGAATAGGGGTGTTAGGGGATGGCGTTTTATTGAATTACTATGACAAAACGGTTTTACCTAATCGGTTATTACTCCAAACTTTCCGTGAAACTTGTGAACAAGATCAAATTCCTTATCAATATTACTATTCATTGGCCGATTCTGAAGCAGGTTGGGTGAATAAGTTACGGACGGGTTGTCCAACCCTTTTCGTGAATATTCCGGTTAGAAATATGAATACGCCACGCTCGGTAATTGCTGCTGCTGATTATCAAGCTGCTAAGGCGGGATTGATTCAATTTATTAAACAAATCGATAATGATAGTCTTCAAGCGTTTAAAGCAGAAAATCGATAAGTTGGTGAAAACATGGTAGAAGAGACAATCGATATAGATTTATTACGCCGGCTCAGTGAAGCCGACGGCATTGGCGGTCGTGAACGTGAAGTGAGTCGGCTAGTGCATGACTACGCCCAACCATATGTAGATGAAATTAGTTATGATAACTTAGGGTCAATTATTCTAAAGCAAAATGGTACGGCAAATGAAGGGCCTAAAGTCATGTTGTCAGCACATATGGACGAAGTGGGTTTTGTGGTTCGTCAAATTACACCAGAGGGTTATCTTAAGTTATTACCAGTTGGTGGTTGGTGGGGACACGTGATGCCTGCTCAAGAAATGACTGTCACAACAGCAACTGGGCAAAAATATATTGGTATTGTGGGCAGTCGGGCGCCACATGGTTTACCTGATGAGGTTAAGAATAAGGTGATGACGCCAATGACGATGTTTTTGGATATGGGTGTCGCTGATCGTCAGGCAATCGAAGCGTTAGGGATTCGTATTGGGGATATGATTACGCCGTATATTCCGTTTAGGCAAATGAATGATCCTAACTTCTTAGCTGGGAAAGCATGGGATGATCGTTTTAGTTTGGGTGCGGAGCTAGAAGTAATGAAACGAACAGCGCAAAAGCCGCATGAAGCAACGCTCTTTTTCACAGGTTCGACACAAGAAGAAGTAGGGATTCGTGGTGCACGGACAGCGGTTCATCAGATTCAACCAGATTTAGCAATTGCACTCGATGTCACAACAGCTAAGGACACGCCACTCGATAATGAAAGCAGTAATCGATTAGGTGGTGGGGTTGTCTTAGCGGTACTAGATTCTTTAACGATGGCTAACAAAGGGTTGTTGTACCGAACGGAACGTCTTGTTGCCGATTTAAAATTAGATGTGCGGTATGACTTTATGACCGTTGGTGGGACTGATGCTTGTAATATTCATAAGGCGATGGATGGTGTCGTGACAATGACGATTTCGATGCCAACCCGCTATATGCATTCACCACGGTTGATGGTTCATCAAGATGATTACAAACAAACGATTCAGTTATTGACCTCGTTTTGTCAGTCACTATCGAAGGCTGACGTTGCACTGTTTAAAGAAGCGACGCGTCAAGCTTTAGAAAAGACGTATTAAACCATAGAAAGAAGCTATTTTTGTGAAAGCGATTCGAGCGGATTTTAAAGCCTTATTTGAACAATATGAATCAGAATTTTTGGCCGATTTGAAGGCTGTTTTGCGGGTACCGAGTGTTCGTGGCGTTAAAACGTATCAAGCACCATTTGGGATTGGGCCTAAGCGGGCATTGGAAACGGTGTTGTCTATTGCGACGCGAATGGGCTTCAGAACTGGGCAAGTCGGTGATTGTGTTGGCTGGGCTGAATATGGGCCGGATGAAAGCCAAGCACCAACCTATTTTGGCATCTTGGGTCATTTGGATGTAGTCGACGTTGAGAATGATTGGCATTATCCACCGTTTGACCTTACCCAAGTGGATAACTTCTTGTATGGACGTGGTGTTTTGGATAATAAAGGGCCACTCTTATCCACATTGTTTGCACTTTATCTGATTAAAACGCAAAAAATAACATTTAAGCACCGGGTTCGGATTATTTTTGGCACGGATGAAGAATCAGGGAGCCAAGATATTCCGGTGTATCTACAACAAGAAGCAGCGCCGTACGCCGGTTTTACGCCAGATTGCAAGTTTCCGGCCGTTTACGGGGAACGTGGTTTGTTAGACGTTCAGTTATCGTTGCCGATTACAGATGGCTCTGAGCGCCAAATTACAGCGATTGACGGGCCGTTTGCCAAAAGTTATTTACCAGATCACGCTCGCCTACTTTTAGCGGATGGGACGGTCAAAACTTATCAAGGCAAAAAGGCGCCAAGTAACGCACCTGAAATGGCGGATAATGTGCTACCGAAATTAGTAGCAGATGCTAGCCAATTGACGGGCCAGACCGGCCAATTCTATCAGTGGCTTAATGCTAAAATTGGTAATCAATCAACTGGGGAAAACTTGGGGATTAATTTTGAAGATGCGGCCTCGGGTGCTTTGCAGTTAGCCTTTTACGGATTATCGATTGAGTCGCAACAGTTGAGTTGTCATCTAACGTGTCGTTATCCGATTTTGGTGACTGAAGAACAATTGTTAGCCGGCATCGAAGCGGCGTTGTTACCGGGGATGACGGTGACGGTTAAGTGGCGGTATCCATTGCAAGTCACTGATCCACAATTACCATTTATTCAACAGTTATCGGCGATTTATGCGGCTGATACAGGTTTAGATGGCACACCGGTGACGACAACCGGGGTGACTTACGCCCGCGCTTTGCCGAATATCATCGCGTTTGGGCCTTCTTTCCCAGGACAAAAGGGTATCGCGCATAAGGGTGATGAATGGCTCCAATTCAGCGATTGGCAAATGATGATGCAAATTTATTATGATAGTTTGTTAGTTGTTGGGACACAGGATTAGAACAAATTAAAAAGGCCAGGACAATTTATCCTGACCTTTTTAGTTTGTTTAGCGACTTGCTAATGCGCCCATTGGATCCCATGGTGCGAGAACGGTTGGGTGATCGTATTCTTCTTTTTCAATCCGTTGCATTTCTGGTGTTAAGAAGCGTTTGTTGATGACGATTTGGTAGACGAATTCGTCAAACCAGCTGTCGCTCATGACGAAGTAGCCCTTAGTACCGACTTTATCGCCCCATGAGTTTTCAACCTTCCATTTCGTTGGTTGACCATCAACGATGTCAACGCCAGTAATGACCATCGCGTGCGTCATTAAACTTTCGCCGTAATCTAGGCGTTCGCCTTTAGAAATTGAAAGGTCCATGTTGAGTAATGCTGCTTTTTGATAGATTTCAGTATCCATGATACCAAGTTTACGGTCGGATGATTGACCAACATCGCTACCAAACCAAACTGATTCGCCAGATTGGAGTTGTTTGATGGCGAGTTGTTTGAAATCATCGATATCAAGATTCAAATGGCGAACTTCACGGCCGCCAACCACGTTGCCGAGCATTTCGACGCTGTATAAGTGATTGTATGGTTTGTCCGCTGTTGGAGAATTGATTAATGAAACGTAATTTTCGAGGTCCCAACCAACATATTTTTGATAGAAAGTTTGTGGTGTGAGGCCTTTTTCAATGTGGTAGTTGTGGTCATCATCGCGATATTCGAAGTCGAATTCAACGGGTGGTTCGCCTAACGCGAAAACAAGCATCCGATAAACTTCGGTCAACATTGTATCTTTCTTTGCTTGGATATCGGCTTCGCTGACACCATCGGCAACCAGTTGACGAAGGGTAACGGCATCTTTTCTAAGTTTAAGATTCAAGACGCTGTTGAGTTCGCTTGATTTTTCACTGTTATAAGTTTCGGGCATGACCGACTTAGGTACAATCCCGTATTTTTCGATCAGGGCGCATAACATATCCCATTGACCGCCGTCTTGTTGTGGCGTAGTCATTAAAAAGTCGACTTTGCGATCGCCGATTGGTTGATCGGATGTCTTTAAGACATTTTCGTAGAAGTAGTTTGATTTTTCAAATTTATCCCAGAAGTTAGTGTAATTTTGAGAAAGTTCGAAATCCTTAATCTTGAATTGTGCTTGTAAGCTGTGGCGCATCGTATTTAATGCGGCAAACATCCAGCAACGACCGGATTGCTTTTGATTTGAAACGGCACCAGTGTCTAAATCGATTGAAAAGACTGGGTCCATTAAAGCCTTTGAAGTTGTATTTTGACTGCTGGCTAAAAAGCCGTTGTTCATCACCGTATTTTTAATGACGTTTGATTGTGGAACTGCCTTGAAGTCGGCTTTGAATTGTTGGATATCTTTTGCTGTAATGGGTTGAACCATATGAAAAACCTCCTCTGGAATTTGGTGATAATAGATTGATGATTGAATATATAACTTGGATTAACGTGCTTGAACGCACTCGTTTCTTTAAATGTGCTTTCATCAACAACTTCTTCCGCCTTACCTCACTTGCCAAATCAGCGATTGCATCGCCAATTCGTCAAGTGCTGTAAGTGCTCAGAAGTTACCCGTTGATGACGCACTCTATTGTAGTGCGTCCCATGGGTCTAGTTTGATTGGGGTTTGGTCTAGTAGGGCTTGTTCTTCTTTTGTGAGGTATTCCTTCTTAATAACCACTTCGTATACATAGTCATCAAACCAAGCGTCGCTCATGCTGAAGTAGCCCTTATTGCCGACCTTGTCACTCCAAGTGTTTTCAACTTTCCATTTTGTGGGTTGGTCGTCAACTAGGTTGACACCGGTTAAAGTCATCGCGTGGGAAACAACGCCTTGGCGATAATCGAGTCGTTGGTCTTTAGGCATTGTTAAATCAATACTGAAGAGACTTGAGTAGTCATAAAGATTACTGTCCAACCAACCTTTTTGGCGGTCTAAGTCGGCGAGCACGTCGTTACCAAACCAAATTGGTTCGCCAGCTTTAAGTGACTGAATGGCGAGTGCTTTTAGACGATCGGGTGGGAGGTTCAATAGGCGCATTGGATGGCCTTCAACTACGGTATCTTGTGAGTCTAAGCTGTAAAGTTGGTTGTATTGTTTGCTTGCTTGTGGGCTGCTGACAACTGTGACGTAATCATCAAAATTGCGATTCAAATATTTTTGATAGAAGCTCAGTGGTGTGAGGCCTTGGTCAAGGTGATATTGTTGATCATTATCGCGATAGGCGAAGTCGAATGTTTCGACGGGTTCGCCAAAAGCGTAAACGCTGAGACGGTAAATTTCGCTTAACATCGCCGTTCTAGTTTCGCTAATCTTGTCAGAAGGTGCTTGATTGGCAACTAATTGGCGGAGCTTAATCGCATCTGTCCGTAATTTAAGATTTAAGGTACTGTTGAATTCAGTGGTTAAATCACTGTTGTAAGTTTCAGGCATGACGGACTTGGGAACGGCACCGTATTTTTGAATTAATGCGACTGCATTGTCCCATTGGCCGCCGTCAAAATCAGGTCCGGCAAGTGCGAAGGCGACTTCGCGATCCGTAATGGATTTAGTAGCTGTTGCTAGGATTTTTTCGTAGAAAAGATTGGCTTTTTCAATGCGATCCCAGAATGAGAGGTAGTTTTGAGAAAGTTCAAAGTTTTTCACGTTATATTGTTGTTCGAAATCATGACGAAGTGTATTGAGTGTGGCAAATAGCCAACAACGACCACTCTTTTTTTGGAAGCTGACATCACCGGTTGGCAAGTCTATCGAGTAGGTTGGGTCAAGGGTTACGGCAGCATCAGGGCGCTGAGCGACCGCGTTAATCCCGTTATTCATGACGGCATTACGTAGTGTTTGGGCTTGCGGCATGTCGGCGAGTGCTTGGCGCAGCTTGATTAAATTAGCATGTGTAATTTCTTGGGTCATCTAATCACTCCTTAATTTCAATATACCCTAATTCTAGTTGATTTAATGGGAGAAGTAAACATGAGATAGATGGGATAATGATATTATTGAAAAGTTAAAAATGAGGAAGAAAACGGTTAATATGAGAATTGATTTGTGACGTTAAAGATAAAAAAATAACCATCATAACGAGTATGATGGTTATTGGGGGATTGGCATAATCTAGTCACTTGAAGAGTAGGCTATCCAAAACGTGCCATATCAACCTGATTCTTGCGTTTAGCTACGTCCCGCAAATAATCGACTGCGTCGCTTATTCACTGGCCTAGGCAAATGCTCAGAATCTAAACACTTGCAAGGGCACTCTGGGTTGAAACGTGCTATTCAAAGTATGTTCCTGCGTTTAGCGCCGTATCGCAAACAATCGACTGTGTCGCTTATTCACGATACTATGCTAATCCTCAGAACATGACCACTTTGAAGGGCACTCTGTTTTTATCTTGCTTTTAAGATTTTGACGCCTTCTGGTGAGCCTACTACGACTTCGTTGACGAGGTCTAAGAATAGGCCGTGTTCAACGACGCCGACTTGTTCGCTTAACCAAGTTGCTAGTAAGTGGGGATGTGTGATTTTTTCAAGGTGCAGATCAATCACTTCATTTTTTGAATCCGTTAAGACGCGTTGGCCGTCTTCGGTTGTTCTGAATTCTGGGTTGAGGCCTTCTTTAACGAACTTGTTGAAAACTTGTTGACTGCCAAAAGGGATCACTTCAACGGGGAGTGGGAAGCGGCCGATCGTATCGACTACTTTTTCTTCATCAACAATCCAGATGTTGCGGGTTGAGGTTGTTGCCACTAGTTTTTCAAATAAGTGGGCAGCGCCACCGCCTTTAATCCCTTGGAAGTTATCATCAACTTCATCGGCACCATCAATTGTTAAATCGATATGATCGACTTCGTTGAGCGCTTTAACCGGGATGCCGAGCGATGTTGCTTGTTCTGCGGTTCTGATTGATGTGCAGACGCAAGTTAGGTGGAGGTTTTCGGCTTTCACACGTTTAGCGAGTGCTTCGACCATGTACACGACAGTTGAGCCAGTCCCGAGTCCTAAAATCATATTATCTTCGACGTAGTCCACTGAACGTTCAGCGGCCATTTTTTTCATTGCATTCTTATCCATTAAGACACCTCTTCTATTGTTAATAGTTCTATTATACGCAATAACTGGTAAAAAAGCGCTTTAAAATGGGCGTTTTTTGCTAAAATTTCTATTAAATCGGTCGGAAGGATTATTCAAGTCCGTTGGTTTTCATGGTATGATACAGTAGTAAAAAATAGCGCCAAATTAGGTGTTAATATATAGGAGCTTTTTTAGATGAAAAAACGAGGATTCGAAATAGTAACCAAATACCAATCAGCAAACTTAAGTTTACCAGTGCGGTCGACTGCTCATTCAGCAGGATACGATTTTGCTTGTGCAGAGGACTTCGTTTTACCATCCATCTGGCATTATAATTTTGTCCGTCTATTTCGGATGATTCGAAACGGCAAACCACTAGTTGATGATGATTTTGAACGGGCTTCTAAGACGTTGAAACCTTTCCTAGTACCAACTGGGATTAAGGCGTATATGCAAGACGACGAATATTTAATGATTGCCAATCGTTCAAGCAATCCCTTGAAAAAAGGGTTAGTGATTCCAAATGGTGTCGGGATTATTGATTCAGATTATTATGGCAATGATGCCAACGAAGGTGAAATCTTCATTCAAATGTTAAACTTCAGCCCACGCGATGTTATTTTACGTAAGGGTGAACGAATTGGCCAAGGCATTTTCATGCCATACCTTGTAGCTGATGATGAAGTGGCTGTGACAACTAAACGGACCGGTGGCTTTGGTTCATCTGGTCGCTAGTCCGTGCTAACGGCAATCGATCGCCGATATGTGCTAAAATAGTAGACAATAAGGGTAGTAAAGGAGAATCTTGTGGCTAAAGTTAAAACGCAGTTTGTCTGCCAGAATTGTGGCTATAGTTCCCCCAGATTCTTGGGGCGCTGTCCGAATTGTGGTGCTTGGAACCAAATGGTTGAAGAACGTGAACAACCAGCCGCAGCGGCAAAATCAAATTTCACAATTTCAGGGCGCGCCACTGAACCTGAAAAAATTAGTACTGTTAATATCCAAAAAGAACCCCGTGTTAAAACGGAATTAAATGAATTGAATCGTGTTTTAGGTGGCGGCGTTGTTCCGGGTTCACTGATTTTAATCGGTGGGGATCCTGGGATTGGAAAATCAACCTTGCTACTACAAGTTTCAGGGCAACTTGAAAAAGTGGGTAAGATCCTATACGTTTCAGGTGAAGAAAGTGCCTCACAAATTAAGATGCGGGCGAATCGATTAGGGGTTAATGGCGATCAATTGTATCTGTATCCCGAAACGGATATGGGTAATATTCGCCACCAAATTGAAACGCTCAAACCAGAATACGTCGTGATTGATTCGATTCAAACGATGAGTGAACCAGAAGTGACTTCCGCAGTCGGGAGTGTTTCGCAAGTTCGCCAAGTAACCGCAGAATTGATGCGGATTGCTAAAACGAATCAAATTACCATCTTCGTGGTGGGACATGTGACGAAGGAAGGGGCGATTGCCGGCCCTAAGATTTTGGAACATATGGTAGATACCGTGTTGTACTTTGAAGGTGACACCCATCACACTTACCGGATTTTACGATCTGTTAAAAACCGGTTTGGTTCAACCAATGAAATCGGGATTTTCGAAATGCGGGAAGCGGGCTTGCAAGAAGTCGCTAATCCATCCGAAATTTTCCTTGAAGAACGACTAGCCGGTGCGACTGGCTCAGCAGTTGTGGTTTCAATGGAAGGGACAAGACCAATCTTGGTTGAGTTACAAACTTTGATTACCCCAACCTTGTTCGGGAATGCGAAACGGACCTCTTCAGGGTTAGATCATAATCGGGTGTCATTGATTATGGCGGTTTTAGAAAAGCGGGCGAGTTTGATGCTTTCAAACCAAGATGCTTATCTTAAAGCAACCGGTGGCGTTAAGTTAGATGAACCAGCGATTGATTTGGCGATGGCCGTTTCAATTGCTTCCAGTTATCGCGATAAAGAAATTCCACCAACCGATTGTTTTGTCGGCGAAATTGGCTTGACGGGTGAAATCCGGCGGGTCAACCGGATCGAACAACGCGTTGGCGAAGCGGCGAAGTTAGGTTTTAAACGGATTTATGTTCCTAAAAATAATTTGCAAGGTTGGGATCCACCAACTGATATTCAAGTCGTTGGGGTCACCACTATTGCAGAAACTTTAAAAAAAGTATTCAACTAGGCATAAGTTGGTGCGAGAGGAGGTTTTATGATGCAACAAAAACCATTAACTAAAAGAAGAGTGTTAGGAATTGTCTTTGTAATTCTAGGGGGTGCTTTAGGGATTACGGCCTTTCCGGAATTCTGGCGAGTTGTTCATTTAGAATTAGTCACATATCTCAATAATGGCATTACCAATGCCGTGTTAGGTGCAATTATTTTTTATCTTTTATTCCTGGTGTTGGCTAATCCGATGTTACGGGCGATGCGTCAATTGGAAAAGGCGTTGTTTAAACAATCACCTAGTTTCCTATTATTTGGGAGTGTTTTCTCATTAATTGGCTTGTTATTAGCAAATGTTGTTTCGATTCCGTTATACCGGATGCCGATTTTTGTTCTGAACACTGTTGTGCCAATCCTATTGATGATTGCGCTCGGTTACTTAGGCTTCAAGGTGGGGACGACCCGCTTAGATGAATGGCGTAAGTTCTTACAACCTAAGAAGCGTAATACCGATGTCTTGGAACGCAAAGTAGACGATAATTTCCGCAAGTACAAGATTTTGGATACGAGTGTCATCATTGATGGTCGGATTAAGGAAATTGCTAAGACCGGCTTTATCGAAGGCACGTTGATGGTGCCGAACTTCGTATTACATGAATTACAATTAATTTCCGATTCTGCAGACAACTTAAAACGGGCGCGTGGTCGTCGTGGTTTAGATATCTTGAATGAATTACAAAAGGACGAAAGTTTATCTGTCGAAATGTACGATGGTGATTTCGAAGATTTAACGGAAGTCGATGGCAAATTAGTCAAGTTAGCGAAGTTGCTAGACGGAATTGTGGTCACAAATGATTACAATTTAAATAAAGTCTGTGAATTCCAAAACGTTCCTGTTTTTAATATCAATCAATTGGCCAATACGTTGAAACCAGCTGTCTTACCTGGCGAAGCGATGACCGTCACGGTGGTCAAAGCCGGAACCGAACGTCAACAAGGGGTCGCTTACCTTGAAGACGGGACGATGATTGTTGTTGAAGATGGCCAACATTACCTTAATAAACCATTAGATGTGATTGTGACAAGTGCCTTACAAACTGCTGCTGGGCGGATGATTTTCGCCAAACCAGCGCATCAACAAAAAGGCTTGAATGAAAAATAAGCATTCAGATGACTTTACACGGTCACCAATAATCGGTATTATTGAGACTAACTAAATTGTATAAATTGATGAAGAGAAGAAGTAGATTAGCCGGATTTTCAGAAAGCTTCTGGGCGCTGTGAAGAAGTAATTGGGCTAGTCGAAATGCACCTTGGAGATGCTAGTGGACTTTGGCTGCTAGCCGGGACACCGTTATCTGCTTGAGGCATTTTTGCGAAGAAAAGTGGAACCACGCTCAACCGGCGTCTTTTGTTAATTAACAAAGGGCGCTTTTTATTTGGAAGAGTGCTCTTTTTAGGCGATTATCTCCTGAGGATTAACACAGAATGGCGAATGATTGCTGTAAGCAATCGTTTGACATTCAGGGTTAACCGAAGGGGGATGCCTGAAAAAGCTGTTAATGAAAGCACGTTTAAGAAAGGAAGATTCGATGCTTACTGTTTATAATACCCTCACACGTCAAAAAGAAACCTTTAAACCCCTTGAAGAAGGCCGCGTTAAGATGTATGTCTGTGGGCCAACTGTGTATAACTATATTCATATCGGTAATGCGCGTAGTGCGATTGCGTTTGATACGATTCGCCGCTATCTCGAATACCGCGGTTATCAAGTTGATTACGTTTCAAACTTTACGGATGTTGACGATAAGATGATTAAAGCGGCTAACGCGGAAAACATCACCGTGCCTGAATTAGCGGACCGCTACATTGCGGCCTTTAAAGAAAACACTAAAGCCCTCAATATTGAACCAGCAACGCTTAATCCACGAGCAACTGATAATATTGAAGAAATCGTAGCGTTTATTCAAGATTTGATTGCTAAAGATTATGCTTATGCTGTTGACGGCGATGTTTATTACCGTGCCCGCAAGTTTAAGGCTTACGGTCATCTTGCTGGTCAAGATCTTGATCAACTCGAACAAGGTGCCAGCGAACATACGGCTACTGAAGAAACCTTACGTAAGGAAGATCCAATCGATTTTGCCTTATGGAAAGCTGAAAAAGGCAACGAAATTGCTTGGGAATCACCTTGGGGCAAGGGCCGACCTGGCTGGCACATCGAATGTTCCGTGATGTCGACTAAATACTTAGGCGATACGATCGATATTCATGGTGGCGGCCAAGATTTGGAATTCCCCCATCACGAAAATGAAATTGCCCAAAGTGAAGCCAAGACTGGCAAAACCTTTGTAAATTACTGGTTACACAATGGGTTTGTAACAGTTGGGGATGACGATCAAAAGATGAGTAAGTCACTTGGTAACTTCGTGACGGTTCACGATTTGATTCAAGAAGTTAATCCACAAGCATTGCGTTTCTTGATGAGTAGTACGCAATACCGGCGGCCAATTCGCTACAGCCAATCATTGTTGGCAGAAGCCCAAACTAATTTGGATCGCTTGAAGACAACACTTGATAACCTGGCTTTCCGTCAAGCAACGGCTGAACCAGGCGAAGATCAAATTGTGATGGATAAGGTAGCTGAATTGGAAACAGCTTTTGTCACAGCGATGGACGATGATTTTAACGTTCAAAATGGCTTAACCCAATTGTACGAACTTGCTAAATTAAGTAACCAATATTTGGAACAAACAACGGTTCAAGCCGATACATTAACGTCATTGGCAACTCGCTTAACGCGGCTATTAGCCATTTTTGGTGTTGTGTTTAAAGTGGACCAATTATTGGATACAGAAGTTGAAAGTTTAATTGAAGAACGCCAAGCCGCTCGAGCAGCTAAAGATTTTGCGAAGAGTGATGCGATTCGGGACCAATTAAAGGATCAAGGGATTATTTTGGAAGATACACCACAAGGAATGAGATGGAGACGCGCATGAAAAATGCTTTACAACTAAACGGGATTGCCTTAGCTTACATGGGGGATTCAGCCTATGAAGTTTACGTGCGGGCCCATTTATTAGAACTCGGCTTAACCAAACCAACTCGCTTGCAACAAGTTGCAACACACTATGTGTCTGCTAAAGCGCAAGCTGCTTTGATTGGTTTGATGATCGATGACAACTATTTAACAGAAGAAGAAATGAATATTTTTAAACGCGGTAGAAATGCCAAAAGTTATACGAAAGCCAAGAATACGAGTGTTTCGACTTATCGGACCTCAACTGGCTTTGAAGCAGTTTTTGGCTATCTATACTTAACTGAACAACAAGAGCGCGTCGCTGAATTAGCCCACTGGTGTATTCAACAAGTCGACGCTGGGAGGACCCATGAGAAAAAATAATAACCAATCTTATAACCAGAAGAATAATGAATTTAACAGTCGTCGGACGGCTAAAAATACTGCTAAGCCAACACGGCGCCCAGCTAACAAGAAACCAGCAGCACCTGTCGAAGAAGCAGCGGTTGAAGAACAAACTGATTTCGTCATCGGGAAACATGCTTCTTTAGAAACATTGAAGACGAGCGATGCTAAGAAGATTAACAAAATCTTCCTTCAAGATGGGTTGAAAGCCGACTTCGTACACGATGTCGTTAAATTGGCGAAAGAAAAACGATTGATCATCCAAAATGTCCCTAAGAACAAGTTGGACTTATTGAGTGATCGCCAAAATCACCAAGGGATTATCTTAGCAATCGCACCGTTTGAATATGCGAGTGTTGATGATATTTTCGCTAAGGCCAAAGCGCAAGAAGAAGAACCTTTTATCTTAATCTTGGATAACTTGGAAGATCCCCATAACTTGGGTTCAATCATGCGGACAGCTGATGCAGTTGGTGTACACGGAATTATCATTCCAAAACACCGTGCTGTTGGATTAACATCCACAGTTGCTAAAACGTCAACGGGTGCGATCGAACATATTCCAGTTGCGCGCGTCACGAACTTAACGCAAGAAATCAAAAAACTTAAAGGCCGCGGTCTCTGGATTTTTGGCACCGACATGGCCGGCACCGACTATCGTAAGTGGGATGCTAAGGGCCCAATCGGTTTAATCATTGGTAACGAAGGCAAGGGCCTTTCACCAATCGTTAAAAAAGAAGTTGATCAAACTTTGACAATCCCAATGGTGGGTCACGTGCAAAGTTTAAATGCCAGTGTTGCTGCGGGGGTTCTCATGTATCAGGCTTATAATAGCCGTCAACCTTTGGTATAGCTTATGAAAAAGCAGATTTTAATTGCAGATGGCTATAATATTATTGGTAACTGGCCTGAATTAAATAAGTTAAAACAAAATGATCACTTGGCAGATGCGCGTGATAGTTTATTGCAAACATTATCGGAGTACCGGAAGTTTCGCGAAATCGAAATTATCCTCGTCTTTGATGCGATGTATGTGCCAGGGATTAAACAAAGCTATGAACAATATAATCTTGAGGTCGTTTTTACTGAAGAAGATGAAACAGCTGATAGTTATATTGAAGCCTTAGCCGGTAAATTGATGTCACCGATTAATCAGGTCACTGTCGTTTCAAGCGATCAGGCTGAACAATGGACAATCTTTTCGCGGGGGGCTTTGCGAGTATCATCGCATGATTTCTATCGTGAGATTAAACGAACGCACCGAGAGATTGACCATGATGCCAAACGTTATCACAGTAAGGTGATGCAACGTAATCGGCCGTGGAATGACGATCAATTAGAACGTTTAGCGCAGATGCGCGACCAATTGAGTGACGAAAAGACTGATTAAACAGGCGTTCGCTTACAGATTGGGCAAACTCTTGCTAAAATAACAGTATGGTTGTTGCGTGAAGGGAGTTTCGGTCAATGGAACAAACAAAGCGTGACAAAATGCTGATTGCAGCAGTGGCTCAGAATGATTCACAAGCACTAGATGTATTATTCAAGGCGTATTTGCCGATGGTGTATCACACCGTGGCGCCATATTATATCCGGTTATTCGATGAAGACGATTGGTTACAAGAAGCCCGGATTGTTTGTTACGAAACTTGCCAGTGTTACGATTGTCAAAAAGGCAAAAGTTTTGGGAGTTTCTATAAATTACGGTTTAAAAACCACATTTTAAATTTACTACGACGAGAACTTGCACAAAAACGGCGAGGTGATCGTCAGGCAGTATTGATTGCGGAGCGACCGGAACACGACGCGATTTCAGAAGATACGATGACTTACTATCAATCGCAGTTTGAATTGCGATGTTATCTTGAAACGCTGTCGCCTTTTGAATTAGTGTCGTTTCGGGTGCTGACCGGGCAGCTTTCAATTGATGAAGCTTGTTGCCAACTCGATTGTACGATTGATCAGTTGAAACGGGGCCAATCAAGGTGTCAGACTAAGTTAAAACGGTATTATCAAGAGAATCGTTAACCAAAAGCGGTGGGACTGGACTAAACGGGTTCACCGTTTTTGTTGATGGATTCTAAGATTGACAGGTTCGCCTGCACATGATAAAGTGAATGGGATAAACATCACTTAGAGAGGGGCTTTTAGTCATGGGTGTTAAGAAAGTCGCCTTAGCCTGTACTGTCTGTGGTTCACGTAACTATTACGTTGCTGAAAACAAGAATCGGACAGAACGTCTAGAGTTAAACAAATATTGTAAACATTGCGGACAATACGCACAACATAAAGAAACACGTTAACATAGGAGGATGAAGATGATTAAGTTTTTAAAAAGCGTTGTTGAAGAAATGAAAATTGTTACTTGGCCTAATGCCAAACAAACGCGTAAGGATACATCAACTGTTGTGATGACATCAGTTTTATACGCAATTTTCTTTGGCGTCGTTGACTTAGCAATTCTCAAACTTCTTGAACTATTTATTTTTTAAAACTAGCTTAATGAAGCTGGTTTTGCTATACTTGTGGCAAGCAGAAAACTTCGCATGGTCGGAGTTTTTTTATTTTGGTATTTAAAGGAGAACAAACATGGTTGAATCACTCGAAAAAAGCTGGTACGTATTACACACTTATTCAGGCTACGAAAACAAAGTTAAGGCGAACTTAGAATCTCGTGCCCAATCAATGGGAATGGAAAACAACGTCTTCCGCGTTGTTGTACCTGAAGAAGAAGAACATGAAATCAAAAACGGTAAGGATAAAGTTGATATGAAGAAAACTTTCCCTGGCTATGTTTTGGTTGAAATGGTGATGTCAGACGAAGCTTGGTTCGTTGTTCGGAATACACCTGGTGTAACTGGCTTTGTTGGTTCTCACGGTGCCGGTAGTAAACCAGCCCCATTATTGGACGATGAAATTAGCCAAATTTTACGTCAATTAGGCATGAGCACACGTCATTTGGATGTTGAATTCAAAGTGGGCGAATCTGTTAAAATCGTTGATGGTGCTTTCTCTGGTTTAGTTGGTCAAATTACAGAAGTTGACGACGAAAAGATGAAGTTAAAAGTTAATATCGATATGTTCGGCCGTGAAACGGCAACAGAATTAGACTACGATCAAGTAGACGAATTAGTTTAATTAAGAGTGCGCCATAAGCCGGGTATGTCCTGAGGACTAACAGAGAGTGGCGAATGATCGCTGCAAGCAATCGTTTGGCATTCGGCGTTAGCCGCAAGGATATGGCTTATAGAACACGTTTAATTAAGAGTGCGTTACCAGTGGTTAGCTTTTGAGCATTTGCCAACTTGGCGAATTGGCGATGCAATCGCCGGTTTGATAAGTGTAGCAAAGCACAGAAAGCTACTGGTAAAAGCACGTTTAAGTAATAATCGAGGGACCGTGACAAAAGTAATTTTTGTTGCGGTCCCTTATTTGATAGTCGAATATTAATAGTGGAAACGTGCTTTTTGAAACTGACTTCTGTGCTTAGCGTCACTCGTCAAACAACTGCTTACAGCAGTTATTCGTCGAGCTGTGCTAATGCTCAAAGTCAAAGCGTTTCAAACGCACTTCTTATTTTAGACAGAATGATGTGATGAATATGTGGCAGATTATTAATCAGTTATTAGCAGTCATTGTTATTTTAGTTGTAGCAGCAGCGTGCTTAATTGGGCTCGATTATTATAAATTAGCTCACGTACAGCATCACTGGTGTCCACGACTAACGCATTATGAAACAGCACCGACGTTGTTTATCCACGGTTATCGGGGTAATCGGTATTCTATGGGGCATTTATTAATGCGTCTGCAAAAAACGGGTGTCGCCAAAAAAGCATTGGTCATCAAGGTTGCTGCCGATGGGACCTTAACGTTTAAAGGCCCACAAGAATTGACGGCCAGTAATCCGACGATCCAAGTCCTATTTCAAAATAATCACGCTGATGTGCAGGATCAAGTTCGCTGGCTCAGCCAAATTATGGCTATCTTAAAAAAAGATTACGACGTAACCACGATTAATCTGGTGGGACACTCGATGGGGGCCATCACAGTATTACGTTACTTATTAAAGCCGACTGCCGTGCCAGTTAAAGCAGTCGTATTACTAGCAGCACCGGTTAATGATCCGTCGATTGGGTCGGATACTGCAACGGTCTTTTGGAGCGAATTAACGCAACGGGGACCGCGTAAAAAAACGGCTAATTATAATTATTTAGCCAAACGAGTGGCGCATTTCCCAACGTCAATTAGTATTTTGAATGTCGCTGGCGAATTGTTGGGCACTAGCCGTCACGACGGCTCAGTGGCCGTTGATAGCAGTTTTGCGCTGCGTAGTTTATTACGGGGGCGAATCGACCGGTATCAAGAAATGCTTGTTAGAGGCGCCGGTGGGGCTCACAGCATGTTGCACGAAAATCGGTTAGTCGATCAGGCAATTAGTGATTTTTTGTGGCAAGACTAATTTTAAAAGAGCTTGCATTTTTCAGAATTGATTGGTATATTATGAGAGTATGTTTTCATACACTAGTGGGAGACCAAATATAATGGCCATCTTAACCACATCACGGACTTAAGGAGGTATGTTTCGTGGCTAAAAAAGTAGCAAACATCGTAAAACTTCAAATTCCTGCAGGTAAAGCAACTCCAGCACCACCAGTAGGTCCAGCTTTAGGTCAAGCTGGTATCAACATCATGGGCTTTACAAAGGATTTCAATGCACGTACAGCTGACCAAGCTGGTTTATTGATTCCTGTTGTCATTACTGTATACGAGGATCGTTCATTCGATTTCGTTACAAAGACACCACCAGCAGCAGTTCTTTTAAAGAAAGCTGCCGGTGTTCAAAAAGGTTCTGGCGAACCAAACACTAAGAAGGTTGCAACTGTAACTAAAGCTCAAGTGCAAGAAATCGCTGAAACTAAAATGCAAGACCTAAACGCTGCAGACGTTGAAGCTGCTATGCGCATGGTTGAAGGTACTGCAAGAAGCATGGGATTCACTGTCGAAGGTTAATTCATGCTTGACACTTTCAGTCGGATTTTCAATGAAAGTTGAAAAATCAAGTGGGAGGTCAAAAACCGTTCACCACAATTGCAAGGAGGAAAACCCTAATGGCTAAAAAAGGTAAAAATTATTTAGAAGCTGCAAAGCAAGTGGATGCTACTAAAGCATACACTGTTGAAGAAGCAATCGACTTAGTAAAGAAAGTTGATTTTGCAAAATTCGATGCATCTCTTGAAGTTGCATATCGTTTAAACGTTGATCCTAAACAAGCTGATCAACAAATTCGTGGTGCTGTCGTACTACCAAATGGTACAGGTAAGACACAACGCGTTATTGTTTTCGCTCAAGGCGAACAAGCAAAACAAGCTGAAGCTGCTGGTGCTGACGTAGTCGGTGCAGAAGATTTAGTTGAAAAGATCCAAGGCGGCTGGTTAGACTTTGACGTTGCCGTTGCTACACCACCAATGATGGCTCAAGTAGGTCGTTTAGGCCGTGTCTTGGGACCTAAAGGCTTAATGCCTAACCCTAAGACTGGTACAGTTACAATGGACGTTACTAAAGCAGTTAACGACATTAAAGCTGGTCAAGTGGCATACCGTGTTGATAAAGCTGGTATCGTTCACGCACCAATCGGTAAGGTATCATTCGATGCTGCTAAATTAGTAGAAAACTTTAAAGCTATGCAAGACGTAATCATCAAAGCTCGTCCTGCTTCAGCTAAAGGTCAATACATTACAAGTTTATCAGTTAGCTCAACATTTGGCCCTGGTGTCAAAGTTGACGTTGCTAGCTTCTAAGTTGGTAATGCAAAAAGCGCTCATCCTTTCGGATGATGAAGTGAACCCTAAATATTGGACGAAACTTTAAGCAGCTTTCTGGGTTGTAAAAATTCGGTATTCAACCGGACTTTTACAACCCAGTTTTGTTTTAAT
>NZ_JAMQEX010000017.1:0-46512 GCF_033176295.1 Latilactobacillus sp. | reverse complement strand
TTCGTCCTGAGCCAGGATCAAACTCTCGATTAAAAGTTTGTAGCTCTTGTTTTGTTACTTAATTTATTTGCTAGCGAAATTGACTTCGCAAATATGTTGCGCCCCGAAGGGCGACCCTACACATTTGGTTTATCAAAACTTTGTTCAGTTTTCAAAGATCTACTGTGTTGAAACAGCATTTTAATTATATCATATAACTAATCGTCTGTCAAACACTTCTAAAAATTATTTATCACTTAGAAGTTATAGCTCCGTAAGCAACATATAACATGTTATCACGATTAGAAATAAATAACAAGTGTTTTTCAAAAACATTTTAATTATTTATTTCCTTACTCATTACTGAGTGACTCGCTTTTGACAACTTTTATATCTTACCAACTTAATACGGCTAGGTCAAGCACTTATTACTAAAAAATTGATTAAATGATTAATTTATTCCTATAAGCATTAAATCCAACTAATACCTTCTATATAAAATTCTACTGAACGGGACACAAAAAGGGCGTTAGAACAACTTATCATTGTTCTAACGCCCTTCATTACAACTTACCGTGCTTTAGATTGCAAGTATTTAGTATAGTAGCTTGCGAGTAAGTCAGAAATCCGACCGCCGACTGTTTCATAGTCCTTATCTGGACGGTTAGCAAGCGAGATTCTTAAGTACCCCGCCTTGGTTCCCATCCCAGCACCATCCATTACAACAACCCCATATTCCGCTGCGAGGCGCCATTCAAATTCAAGATGATTACAGTTTTGTTCGAGATATGCTCTAAAATCTTTAGAATATTTCGATTCCGCTAATTTATAGATACTAAAAACAGTATAGTATTCTGCATTTTCCTCACTTGTCTTAACGACTAACCCTAACGATTCCCAAAAAGCCTTGTAACGGCAGCTAACAATTTTCTTGGATGCTGTCACATACGGATCTTCTTGCCCTTCATAAATCAGATTCGTCAAACTAAAGAGTGCCATGGTAATTTGTTGCGGTGTTGATAACCCGGCTGCATGGTATAACCCAATGTTTCGACTATCCGCTACCGTTCGATCGATAAAACTCATTTCGTGCGGTTTATTTGTAACGTACGAATATCGTTTTCGGAAAGCTTCTCTAATAACAGGATCTTCTGCTGTCATTTCTTCAATCAACTTATCGAAAATATTATCGTCATGCATCGCGATTAAACCAATCCGTTGACCAGTTGCCCCATATAATTTAGAGAATGAGTACACTAACAATGTATTATGTGGCACAACTGAATAGATAGTCTTAAAATCATCGACAAACGTGCCATAAACATCATCCGTAATAATCACGAGGTTCGGATTGGCTTCAACGACTTCTTTCAACTTATCTAGTGCATGGTCACTAAAAGCTCTAGAAGTTGGGTTGGTTGGGTTCACCACGAAAAAGGCTTTAACATTTGGATCCTTCAACTCTTCAAATTTATGATCGACCAATTGCCAGTCATCAGATTCATCAGAACTAACGTTAAACTCTTGTAGTTTAAATTCATTTAGTTCTGGAATCTGCAAGTACGGTGTAAAGATTGGCGTATTAATCGCAATCGTATCACCCGCCTCTAAAATATGGCTGACCTTTAGCTCATTAAAGAGATAGACCATCGCAGCTGTCCCACCTTCAGTTGGAAAGACCTTCGTCTTATCTGATAGATGTTCACCGCGATAGAGATTCACTTCTAGATACCGGTTTAAAATCTTTTCAACATTCACTAAACTGCGTGATGGTTCTGGATAATGGTTGCCAATAACGCCATCGACCCATTCAAAGACCAGCTCATCTTGGTTGATATGCATGACGTCTCGGGTGTAAGCCAAGGCCTGCTTCAAAAAAGCATCCACCGGATTATCACCATCTAAGAACTGATTGAAGCGTTCCGCGATACCTGTTTGATCGGTGTAGCCAGCAAGATTACCATCGTCTAAGTTAATTGTTTGTAAGGATTCTTTCATCCCAAATTCAACAATCCGATTAAAGGCAAATCTTGCTTGTGTATTAATCCAATTCGGATTGCCGCGCCCGACATTAATCGCCCGTAAACCACGACTGTTTGTCAGTGCATATTTATAAAAGAGCGCTGCGACTTCAAAGTTCGACATCTGGGTTAATTTTGTTACATCAATTTTATCCATATGACCTCCGCCAATATTAGTTAAGTTAGTCATTTATCCCCATAAGCTTAACACTTGTCTGTTATAGATACAGTATATATTAAAAATAAATCATCAAGATTTAATCAAGGACTCAACATCCAGCACTTTATCGATCCAATCGCCTTGATAAAAGTCCTCTTCATGGGTCACTAGCAAGACGCCGCCCTCAAATTCTTGGATGGCTTTGCGCAATGCGTTCTTCGTATCATCGTCTAAATGGTTCGTTGGTTCATCTAATAGAAGGAAGTTACTTGAGGTTAAGAGCAATTCGGCGATTTTAACCTTTGATTGCTCGCCACCGCTGAGTTGTTTCAACGGCTTCATCGCCTCTTCAGCAGTTAGTCCTGTCCGGGATAATACTTGGCGAAGTTCCTTTTGCTTTTGCTCTGGATATTCACCTTGTAAATATTGGAGTGGGGTTGCCATGTTGTTAGGCCACTTCAAGTCCTGCTTGAAGTAACCAAACTTGACCGTGCTGGCAATTTCAAAGTCACCGCTAATCGCTGGAATTTCTTTAATGATAGTTTTAATCAGCGTTGACTTACCAATCCCATTAAACCCTTTGAGGACCACTTTTTGATCCCGACCAATTGAGAAGTTTAAGGCTGGCAATAGCGCATTTTCGTAACCAATCTCTAGATCATTGGTCGTCAATAGAATCTGACTGGCTGTTGCGTGGTATGGAAAACGGAAGTTAGCCTTCACGCGATTACTTGGGGGCGTCAAAATATCCATATGGGCTAATTGCTTTTCACGACTCTTGGCAATTGTTGACCGTGAACCAGCTTTATACTTACGGATATAAGCCTTTGTCTTTTCAATTTTCTTTTGTTGATTCTCATAAGCCTTCATATAGCTAGCTTGGTTATCGGCTTTTTGGCGGAAGGCCTGTTGGAGCGTTCCGGTATATTTGGTAATCTTCCCAAATTCGATATCGGCAATACAGGTTGTTACCCGTTCTAAGAAATCATAATCATGGGAAATTGTAATGAAGGCCCCTTCGAAGTTATTCAAATAATCACTGAGCCAATCGATATGATTGGTATCCAAATAATTGGTTGGTTCATCCAATAACAACATATCCGGTTCTTCTAATAGTAACTTCGCTAAAATAATCTTCGACCGCTGGCCCCCACTAAGTTGTGAAACGTCATGGTCCATCCCCAGCGCATCAATCCCCAAACCAGTTGCAACTTGCATAACCCGCGTATCAATTTCATAGAAGTTCTTGGCTTCTAGTAACTCTTGAATCGCACCCGCTTTTTCGAGTAGTTGGTCATCTAAACTCGTTGCGTAGTCGGCGTAGTATTGACTCATCCGTTCTTCCTGAGCATACAAATCTGCAAAAGCTGTTTTTAGGAATTCAAAAATGGATAAACCCGGCGCTAATTTGGCGTATTGATCCAAATAACCAATCTTGATGTTCTTTTGCCAGGTTACTTTACCCTCATCTGGTAAAATAGCGCCTGTTAAAATGTTAATCAAGGTACTTTTACCGACCCCATTTTGACCGGTAATCCCCATGTGTTCGCCTTTATTGACCTGGAACCCGGCGTCATCATAAAGTTGTTTGTCTAAAAATTGTTGACTTAGTCCTTCGACTTTTAAAATGCTCATTGTCTTTTCCTACTTTCTTTCCAATAAAAAACAGGGGTAGCATCTAGCTACCCCTGTCGCGATTACAATCACTGACTTTATCGACCGCCATCTATAAAAGACACCACAAAATAAGCAACCCAAAAGTCGCATATTACCGTGAGCATTCTTCTATAGATGACTTTTAATCAATATTAGGCTCTACACGCTGTGTCATCTTCAAATGTGTAGAGCAAAGCTTCATAATTAATGGCCGTTCAATTGTCATTGTTCTCGACACCTTTTCAATAAGTTAGGTTAATGTTAACACAGTTCTAATTGGGAAGCAAAATCGCTTAGCCTACCCGATCACGTAGCTTAGCCAATAATTCCGCACGTTTCCGCCGTGGAATAATCAAGCGTAAATCACCACGAATAATAGGATAGTCCTTGGCATTCCCGTGCATCAATTCAGCTAAATCCTTGCTGTCCAAGCCTTGATTGATAACCTCAATTTTAATCATTTCGGCTAAATAGGTACTATAAAAAGTGTTATAGCCTAGATAGAGTCCAATAATGACACTCGCTAAAATTGAAAGCCACAAACTGATGTGTAAAATACTGTACAAAATTAACATACCACAGATGATTGAAATCACTGCAGCGACAATTCCTAATATGACCGTATGTCTTGGGGCATCTTTCATGTGCGCCACCTTCTTCTTAAATAATCAATAATAATCCTAATATAGCGGAGTTGCGCTCAAGAAGCAATCAAAAATTAACCGCTTCCTTCTATTACTATTATACTGAATTACGCAGCACTTTAGCAGTTAAATGACTTAAAAATTGCTTAAATAGTCATCCGCCTTTAGTAAAATGGGATTCTAGCTATTGTAAAAATTATGTATATATTGTAAATTTTTCTGTTTTTATCGCCAAAAACAGTCTAGAATTGGAGTAGTGCTTTTTTAATCTTAATATAAAGAGGATAACTTAAACGATATGAAAAACATTGCTTTGAACATCCGAGATTTTTTCTTAGATGACAAATTACTTCTCGCCGCAACGATTGCAGCTATTGTCACCTCATTTTTCAATCGACCCCATCTTAGTTATGTTAATTTTCACGTGATCGTCAGCGTCTTTTGTATTATGACACTCGTCCAAGTTTATCAACGACTACATGTGCTCGATTACTTCGCACGGGAACTGATTATTAAGAGTCATTCCAAACGTGCTTTAATGCAGATGCTTTTAGCACTGACCTTTGTTGGGGCAATGTTTCTAACCAATGATATGACGGTCTTAACTTTTGTACCGTTGTTCATCCTAATTGCGCGGCAACTTGATTTTTCACCGATTTTACCTGTCACGTTAATCACGATTTCGGCTAATCTCGGTTCATCCCTCACACCATTTGGGAGCCCGCACAATATTTTCCTCGTATCGTTCTACCATATGACGATTCGCCATTTCTTTGAATATTCAATCCCGGTCTTAATTGTTAGTATCATTATGTTGACCGCCACAACGTTTCTTTTTCCAAAGGAACCCATCAAACTCCATGGTCTCCATCCAGTTGAAGTTGAAAAAGGGCCTTTATGGTATTTCGTCCCCCTCACAGTGGTTGTTTTCTTAGCAGTCTTCTCATTGATTCCATTATGGGTCACACCTATCTTGGTCATCATTGCGATTTTAGTATTTGATGCGAAGCTTTTCAAAACAGTCGATTATGGTTTATTGTTAACTTTCTTCTGCTTCTTCATCGCAGTTGGTAACTTAAGCCACATCCCAACAATCGCAACTTTCATGCGTTCGCTTGTTGGTACTGCTAAACAAACCTATCTTACAGGCCTCATTAGTTGTCAATTAATCGCTAATGTCCCAACTGAAATTTTACTATCAAGCTTTACCAACCACAGTCACGCAATGTTCTTAGCCATCAACATCGGTGGGGTCGGCACAATGTTCGCCTCACTTGCTAACTTAATTGCTTACAAACGTTTCAAAAAAGGCTGGGGTAAAGATATTGGTAAATTCTTAGTCGTCTTTACTGGTATGAACTTCTTGTTCTTAATCATCTTAGGAACATTTGGCTACTTCTTAATCTAATCACAAAGAGCACCAAGACATTAGTCTTGGTGCTCTTTTTATTTGTGTTAAAAATAGTCCCACAACATCGGTTGCGTCTGATTGAAGGCCGCGCTTAACTGAGCGATTTTAGCCGCATCACCACTGAACTGACCGTAATGCGCTTGCGATGCCAGTGTGCGATAGCCCATCATCGCCTTGGTGAGCTGTTGAATAATTACCGTGATATCCGCCGTTTGGCTCGCCAATTTCGTTACCGTCGGTTGGCCCGCGTGTAAACTTAATTGCCAAACACCACTATTCTCGGGTAAAAAGTCATCGCTAACAGCAATCTTCACTGCCTCAAGGTCTGCTACTTCATACGGATAACGTGCTAAGAAATCAGCCAACGACACAATCCGCGCCATCATATAGGGTATCGTTGTTGTTTCAACAATTGTCGGATCCGGTAATAAATCACCCAAGTTAGTTGTCAAACCACTCTCGTAGCGAATGGTTTGATAGGCCGATTGATGTTTAAAAATGAACTTAACCAGTTGTTCCTGACTGGCAACCGTTGATGTCAATAACTCTTGAATCTCTAAAGTTGTCGCCTGACGGCTATAAATCACATAGCCTGCTACTTTTTGGTCGCCGTCAGTATAAACGGCTACTTCCCAATCAATATGCTTCAAACAATTATACTGCCACCACCACGCGGCCCGTTGGATACCGCCAACCTGGTTATGCGGATGTTGCTGTTGGAAGACACTGATTAATGGCACAGCGGCGCTTAACGATAATCGTTCAACGTGCCCTTGATCCGGCGCAAATTTAAGACGCGGCAAGTCCGCCGTTTTAATCTGATAACAAGTTTGCTCGAAAGCTTGTTCATAACCAAACCGCCGATAAAAAGGATACGAAAAAGGCGCTAAATAAGATAACGTGACGCCATCTGCTTGCATCCGCTCAAAAGCTAAGTGCATTAAATCAGAGATGCCACCTTGGCCCGAAAATTCTGGGTAACTGGCAACATAACCAATACCACTCATCTTAAATGTTTGTCCCTTGAAATTAACATTAAACGGCGTCGCTAATAAACTACTCTTCAAATGACCCTGATCAAAAACGCCAAAACCGACACTGTTCTGATACAGTTTTTGGAAGAATAACCGCCGTTGCTCACTATCCGGTTTATTAAAGGCGTATTGGGCGAGGTTGTAAAATGCTGGTTCATCAGTTGCTGAGAGTACTCTTTTTTCAATCATACAATAACCCTCCTGAGTTTACTTCTCCTTAACTATAGGGGAGCGTGCCACTCGTTGCAAGCGCTACCGCTTAATCGTAAAAAAAAGAGCTGGGCTAAAATGAATTTTGCCGCAACTCTTTTGAATAATAACTTTTTTAGACAACTAAACTCAATAGTAAGACGCCCACTAAACCGACAATTGAAATTAATGTTTCTAAGACGGTCCACGTTGCCAATGTTTCCTTAACGCTTAAGTCGAAGTATTCCTTAAACATCCAGAAACCAGCATCATTAACGTGTGATGCTGCTAAACTACCAGCACCGATTGAAAGCACCATCAAAGCAGGGTTCACGCCTGCTGATTGCATCAATGGTAATACTAAACCGGCTGCTGTTAATGAAGCAACGGTTGCTGAGCCAAGCGCGATCCGCAAGACAACGGCGATTAACCAACCTAAGACAAGTGGTGATAAGCTCGCATGCGCGAATAATGTTGTCACGCTATCGCCAACACCGCCATCGATTAAGATTTGTTTGAAGGCCCCGCCCCCACCAATTACTAAGAGTAACATAGCGATTGATTTAACCGCTTCTTCAATTGTTTTCATGATTGCTGGTGTCTTAATACGACGACCCCAGCCCATTGTGTACATCGCTAATAGCAATGAAATGGTCATTGCAATCGCTGGTGTGCCGATAAAACCAATGATTGAATCTAATAAGGTTGGGTTCTTTGGTAGTGAACCACCGTTGAATAACATTTGGTAAACCGTTGTGATCGCCATTAAGATTACTGGGAATAATGAGGTCACAACACTAATACCGAAACTAGGTGTTTCTTCTAATTTAAACGTTTTCTGAGGACCAAGTGCCGTCAAGTTCCCTTGACGTGCAAAGGCGTCTGGAATCATTTTCCGCGCCACTTTTGTAAAAAGTGGGCCTGCAATAATCACAGATGGAATCGCAATAATGACACCGTACAATAAAACATGTCCCGCATTAGCACCTAAAGCAGATGTAATCGCAGTTGGTGCTGGATGTGGTGGTAAGAA
This sequence comes from Latilactobacillus sp., assembly GCF_033176295.1. Classification (NCBI taxonomy): domain Bacteria; kingdom Bacillati; phylum Bacillota; class Bacilli; order Lactobacillales; family Lactobacillaceae; genus Latilactobacillus; species Latilactobacillus sp. The sequence continues at coordinate 38,385 of NZ_JAMQEX010000017.1, read as the reverse complement.
ACCATGAGTCACAGATAAAGCGGCAGCCATTGGAATCCCCAAGTATAAAATCGGTACGCTCGCTTCAACGGCAATCGCAAAGACGATTGGGACTAATAGGACCATCCCAACTTCGAAGAATAAGGCAATCCCGATAATAAATGACGCCAACATAATCGCGATTTGGAGTCGTTTCTTACCAAATTTATCAATTAATGTGTGGGCGATTCTAAACGCCCCACCAGCATCAGCGACGAGCCGGCCCATCATGGCACCAAACCCAAAGACAATTGATAATTCACCTAATTGTCCGCCAATCCCATTTTGAACACTAGTTGCAATTTTAGTCAGTGGCATCCCTAAACCGACACCCACAACCATTGCTGTTAACACTAACGAAACAAACGTGTTCAGTTTGAACTTAATAATGAGTAGTAATAATAACATGATGCCTAATAATAAGACTAAGAGTTCCATAACCATTCCCACTTTCTATTTTGTTTGCGTTTACATTGAACTAATAAATTAAACGCTCAATCCCACTTTTGGTGATTGAACGTTTAATCTTTAATCCTTAGTTGCTTCTTTAACTTGCATATGTCTGCGTTGGAAATCAGCAATTGCACTGTATTCTGGACTCAATTCCCGAGTGAGGCGAATCCAAATTGGAATTAGTTCGCGGTAAACATCGAAGTTTTCTGCTTTTGGTTCGTGAACATTTGTCACACCAATCATGTCTTTAACAGCTGAGAGATCATCCACTAAACCTAATGAATACATCCCTAAAACTGCGGCGCCTAAACATGAACTTTCAAAACTTTCTGGAATTGTCACATCTTGTTCGAAGATATCAGCTAACATTTGACGCCATAATTCTGAGCGGGCAAAACCACCAGTTGCTTGAATACTCTTAGGTTTGCCAGCAACCCCTTCGATCATTAACATCACCATGTAGAGATTATAAACAATCCCTTCTAGTGCTGCACGTACCATGTGAGCCCGTGTATGTTGACGTGTTAAGCCAAAGAATGAACCACGTGCATCAGAATCCCAAATTGGTGCTCGTTCACCGCCCAAGTATGGGTGGAATAATAATCCATCTGAACCGGCTGGAATCTTTTCAGCAATTTGCGTCAAGAGATCATAGGTTGACACTTGCATCTGTTCGGCCGTTAATTTTTCAGGCGCAAAGAGTTGGTCACGAACCCAACGGAAGACAATCCCACCGTTGTTAACAGGTCCACCGACAACCCACTTGTCCTTAGTTAAAGCGTAACAGAATAATCGACCATTTGGATCAACGACTGGTTTATCAACCACCACTCGAACTGCACCACTCGTCCCAATTGTCACTGCCAAAACACCAGGATCAATTGCATTAACCCCTAAGTTAGATAAAACGCCATCGCTCGCACCAAAGATAAATGGAACATCACTACTGATTCCCGTTTCTTGGCTGTAAGTTGTATCTAAACCTGTAATTTGTGCAGTTGGTTCAACTAATTCTGGTAATTGGTCACGGGTAATTCCGGCAACTTCAAGGGCTTGTTGATCCCAATCTAGATTGAAGATGTTAAACAAGCCAGTTGCTGAAGCGATTGAATATTCCATCTTATAAGTATGGAATAATTTTTGGAAAACATATGTTTTAATATCAATGAATTGTGCTGCTTGTTTAAAGAGGTCTGGTTGTTCGTGACGCAACCAAATGATTTTTGATAATGGTGCCATCGGGTGAATAGGCGTTCCGGTATGTTGATAAATCTCGTGCCCTAATCCATTGGCTTTTAATTCGTTACTATATTTAGCAGCGCGGTTATCTGCCCAAGTAATCGCCCGTGTCAACGGTTGATGATTACGATCCATCAAAATTAAACTATGCATTGCAGCTGAGAAACTAACACCTTGTAATTCGCCAGCTTGTACATGTCCTTTGCGCATTACTTTTCCCAGTACTTCTACAACAGCTTCGAAGATTTCATCTGGATCTTCTTCCGCCATATCAGGTACATTTTGGTATAGTGGATAGCCAACATTAGCGTAGGCCTTCACATTTCCCTTTAAATCATATAGGACAGCTTTAGTACTTGTTGTTCCAATATCGGCACCAATCATATATTTCATCATTAATTACCTCGTTTGTTTGTTGTTTAAAACCGAATTATTTCTTATCGACAGCGTGGCCACCAAATTCGTTTCTTAAAGCGGCAACAACTTTGCCTGTAAAGGTATCATCTTCAAGTGAGCGATAACGCATCATCAATGATAACCCAATTACTGGCGTTGGTACTTGTAATTTCAAGGCTTCATCCAATGTCCATTGGCCTTCACCTGAAGAATGCATAATGCCTTTTAAAGATTCTAATTCTGGATCTTTAGAAAAGGCTGATTGTGCTAATTCCATTAGCCAACCGCGAATTACTGAACCGTTACTCCAAACCTTGGCAACTGCTTCGTTGTCATATTCGAAACGGCCGTGTTCTAAGACATCAAAACCTTCTGCGATTGATTGCATCATCCCGTATTCAATCCCGTTATGGACCATCTTCAAGTAATGACCACTCCCAGCTTTACCTGTGTAAAGGTAGCCATCTTCTTGGGCAATTGATTTAAAGATGGGTTCGATTGTCTTGAAGGCTTCGGGGCTGTCGCCACCAATCATGAAGTTCCCGTTAGCGTTGGCACCACTCATCCCGCCTGAAGTACCAGCGTCGAAGAAATGAATCCCTTGTTCTTTTAAAAGTGCATTATGGCGTTCTGAATCTTCAAAGAATGAATTACCACCGTCAATCACCATATCTCCGGCATTCATTTTTTCACTTAATGTTTGAATCGTGGCATCTGTTGGTTTACCAGCTGGTAACATGACCCACACAATTCGAGGACTCGTTAATTGTGCTAAAACATCGTCTAAATCCGTTGCCGCTGTGGCACCTAAGTTAACGGCTTCTTCAACCGCTGCTTGATTTAAATCAAAAGCCACAACTTCGTGACCGTTCCGTCGTAAGTTGGCTACTAAGTTGATACCCATTTTGCCTAAACCGACCATTGCTAATTTCATTTTTAAGTCCCCTATCTGCTTATCCTTTTATCTTACAAACTCATTATATGTAAATTTTTTTCACAATGCAAGCGTTTTATAGAAAATTATTTTCGTATTTTTATTTTTATGCTATACTAGGGCTAATCATTACTAGGGGGTCCCGACAATGGCGCAAGCAATCGATTCATTATTACGATCTTATTATGATAATTTTAGCGAAAAATATAAGCAAATCGCTGACTACATCTTCCAAGAATCACAATTCAATCAGCGTTTAACGATTCAAGAATTTGCCGCCAACTGTGGGGTCTCCACCGCGACAATTTCACGTTTCGCTAAAATATTGGGCTTCGATAATTTTCAAGCCTTCAAGATGGCACTCCTGGCCAAAGAAGCCAACACCTCACCACTTTTTCATGAAATCAATGCAAACGATACTTTTACAACGATGGCCGAAAAAATCTTCAGTTCTAACAGCAACGCGCTAAAAGCTACTTGGTCGCTATTAACTGAAGAACAACTTCAAAAAGCGGTCGCCTTAATCAACCGCGCCCATCTGCTTAGTTTATTTGGTTTGGGGGCTTCCGGGATTGTGGCCCAAGATGGTTACCACAAATTCCTCAGAACCAGCATCCCCACAGTCTTCAACCAAGATTATCATCTACAACTCATGCAAGCGACAAAACTAACTAATCAAGATTGCGCGATTATCATTTCACACAGTGGTCAAAATAAGGACGCTTTAGAACTCGCCCGCATTCTAAAAGAGCGCCAAGTCCCACTGATTGTCATCACCAGTTTCGGTAATTCAAGTCTTGCCAAGCTCGGCGATATCACCTTACTTTCAATTTCAGAAGAAACTAATTATCGGGCCGAAGCGCTGCATGCTTTAATCGCCCAAATCAGTCTTATCGATAGCCTCTTCATGATGGTGGCCGTCAATAATGGTCAAGAAACAGAACAAAGCTTTAAGGAAATCAGAGCCGAAATCGATCGAACCCGACAATAAAACGAGAACTATCAAAAAGAGGTACCGACAAGAAATTGTCGGTACCTCTTCTTTTTTAGCGATCAACCGTGATATTTTGGGAAATGGGTGCCGTCTCACCGGCTTGGCCATCTCTAAGAGAACCATTTTGAACGGTGATGTTAACCTTGTTCCCCGGTTTAGGAGTTAGCTTAATAATATCGATACCTTGTGCGCCAGCGTATTGCTTTAGAACAATACCGCCACCTGCTAAGCTTGTTTTATTCCCCGCAGGTTCTCCTTGTTCTTCTCTGTATTGGATGTTTTGCGCGGCCACTATCGCTTGTGCTTCGGCTGCCGAAATAGGACTCACCGCACTAGTCGTCGGTTGACTCGTATTTGCCTGTCCACTGCCTTGCCCACTAACAATATTGGCAAAGCCCGTCTTCAAATCCGTATTAGCAGTGACGCTGAAATGGAGCCGGTTATCTGGTGTCCCCTTATCAAGACCACTGGTTGCCCATTATGGAACGTAAATAAGTATAAGTGACCCCCAACTGTCCCGCCATCGACATCGCAATAGATTGCAACAACGTTATAGTCCGCACTACCGGTACCATCAGTACTCCAAGCCGCCGTCACTGGCGTATCGTCGACCGCTAAATCGGTCTGGGCTAACTTACTAGGAAAATGAATACCAGCATAATCAGTATCCCGTGTTAAATCGTAAGATTGATACGTTTGGCCCATCGTCGTTCCCCAACCACTCATAAAGGTTGCCAAGGCTTGTTTCTTGCTACTATCCCACAACGCCTTTGCTTGTTTGGTCTGCGACTGTGATTGTGCTTGCTGTTTTGTCCGCGACACACTCGAAGTCGTTTCTTTACGGACTTGCTTTTGACTGCTGGTTACTGATGTCACTTTTTTAGAATGGCTGGTACTAGTACTAGTTGATTTGGTTGTTTGTTCACCTTTAGCTGAACAAGCGCCCAATAAGCTAACCACCGCAACCGTTAAGATAAGACTGTAACTCTTTTTCATCATTAATATCCCCCAATATCATTTTTAACCACCAGTTCTTAAAATTGACAGTCCCCTGCTTAAAATCTGATAATTAATAGTTGTATTATACCGTTAACAAATCATTATTGCTACTTTTTTTACAAAAAGATAGCTTTTACGCTCTTTTAACAATTTAAAGAAACCTCTATCGTTAAAGTTAGATAATCATGATAGGAGCTTACCGAATGCTAGATACAATTAGTCAGATGATTCGCGAACACCGTAAGCAGCTAGGGCTAACCATTGAAGAACTGGCCGAGAAATCTGGCAGTTCTTACAGCTTTATTTCTCGGATTGAACGCGGTGAAGTTGATAACTTAAAAATTAAGAAACTCAACGATATTGCCGAAGCATTGGGGATTGAGCTAATTGACTTTTTTGGCGATCCAGCACTATCAGGTGCTCAAACCTTAAAGTTGGTGCATTACCTAACGCAACTCCCTGAAGATAAGCGTGAAGAAGTATCGGCTGCACTTTTAAAAATCATTCAACTCTAACCTAAAAAGGGCACGTACAAGTTAGCTTGTACGTGCCCTTTTTAATATTTTTAATTGAAAACCATGCCGCCATCGATAATTAAAGCTTGACCAGTCATATAATTAGAATCTGGTCCAGCCAAATAAGCAACACAGGCTGCCACATCTTCTGGTTCTGATAAGCGACCTAAAGTGATGTCTTTGGCAAATTGTTGCATGCCCCATTCATCATCTTTGCCCGCATTTTGACCAACTTTATGTGCGATATCCATCATCATTGGTGTTTTAACGATCCCTGGACAATAAGCATTAACCGTAATCCCTTGATCAGCTAAATCACGGGCTGCAGTTTGTGTAATCCCCCGAATCGCAAATTTAGTGCCACCATATAAAGCAAGTTCTGGATTACCGACTTGCCCAGCTTGTGATGAAGCATTGATGATTTTGCCACCATGACCAAGGTCTCTGAAGGCTTTAACGGCTGCTTGAATGCCCCAGTAAACACTACCAACATTAATCGCATATACTTTTTCAAATTGTTCTGGTGTAATGGTTTCGATTGGGGTTGTTGGGCCGACACCTGCGTTATTCACAACAACATCTAACCCACCCAGTTCAGCAACCGTTGTTTCAACTGCTGCAAATACTTGATCACGATCAGAAACGTCAACCTTAACTGCGATAGCCCGGCCCGTTTCGTTAATTTCAGCTGCAACTGCTTGGGCACCTTCTAAATTGAAATCAGCGATGGCAACTGCAAAACCGTCATTTGAAAGACGGTGCGCGATGGCTTTACCAATTCCTTGTGCTGCACCTGTAATAAACGCTACTTTTTTTGTCATAATCAGTACCTCCTAATTGTATAAGTTAATTATACAATTAAAACGGTTACATTGATAGCGCTAACCATTATTTATCGTGATAAGCGGGCACCGCCGCCACTTTGTGCGATTGCTTCAATTTCTGCTTCACCAATTAAATTAAAGTCGCCAGCAATCGTCAATTTGGCCACACTAGCTGCTAAGCCGAATTGCAACATCTCATCAGGCGTAAAGTTATTTAATAACCCGTGCATTAAGCCCGCGCCAAAGGCATCTCCGGCAGCGACCCCTTCCATAACGTGCATTTGATAAGTGCCCGTTTCAAAGAATTGGTCATCCTTTAATAACAATGCTAGCCACTCGCTATCTTCAACGGACCGAATATTCCGTAAGATGCTGGCAACCATTTGGCAGTTAGGGAAAATCTGCCGGACTTGTTGCATCGCTGCTTTAAAAGATTCTTTTTGCGCGATACCGTGACTCTCATCCCCATCAAAGGCTTGAATTCCGAGTGTTGCTTCAAAGTCTTCATCATGAGCAATACAGATCGTGACATACGGCATTAAGCGTTTAATCGTTGCTTGCGCCTGTTCTGGTGACCATAACTTCCCGCGGTAGTTTAAATCACAAACTACTGGAATATCGTGAGCTTGACAATATTGGCAAGCTGTCTCGGCTGCTTGCGCCAATTCAGCCGAAATGGCGGGTGTAATGCCTGAGAAATAGAAATAATCAATGTCTTCAAAAATCGTTTTCCAATCAAATTCACTAGCGGCCATTGTCGCAAAACTACTATGTGCCCGATCATAAACAACATTAGTTGAACGAACACTGGCACCTTTTTCAAAGAAATATAAGCCTAAGCGGCCATCACCATATTGAATCTTAGTCGTATCAACACCGTATCCTCGCAAAGTTTGCATGCCCTTTTGCCCTAATAGATTCTCCGGCAGCTTCGTTAAATAAGCGACCTGATCCCCTAAAAGTGCCAACGAAACAGCGACGTTCGCTTCTGCACCACCATATGAGGCTTCAAAACTATCCGCTTGTAATAAACGTTGATTCCCCGGCGTCTTCAAACGCATTAACATTTCACCAAAAGTTAAAACTTTCATCCTAAATCCCCCTACTGACGCTATTTGATTTCTAGTATACCGCTAAATGTAAGGGGTTACACTGAGTGCTTGCAAAATCTTAATATCTGATACAAAAAAAGTGTCACAGATTAGTTATCCGTGACACTTCTTCTTTATTTAATTTCGGCTAATGTTTTTTCAAGATGTGCTAAGACACGGTCTTTACCTAATAATTCGATTGAATCTGGTAATGATGGGCCATGCATTTCGCGCGTCGTTGCAATCCGGATTGGCATGTACAATAGACGACCTTTGATCTTCGTATCTTTTTGGATGCCTTTGACAATTTGCATAATCCGTGGTGCTGTGAATAATGTCAAATCTTTCAAGCGTTCGCTGAATTCCTTCAAAACAACAGGTGCTGTTTCGTTATTTAATTCTTCAAGCGCTTCGGCATCTAATTGTTCAGGTTCTTCGAAGAAGACATCTGACATTTCAACGATTTGAGCTGTGTAACTCATTTGATCTTGGTATAACGCGATCAAATGACGCGCCCATTCGATAGTCTTGCTATCAGGATTTGCGGCGATTTTACCCGCTTTAATCAAGCTATCCAATGAAAGATCCATGATCTTGTTAGGGTCTGATTGTTTAACGTATTGGTTATTTACCCATTCGAGTTTCTTTTGATCGAAACTAGCAGGCGATTTGCTCAAACGTCTTGGATCAAATTGTTTGATGAATTCTTGACGGTTAAACAATTCGCTTTCGCCAACTGGTGACCAGCCTAATAAAGCAATAAAGTTAAACATTGCTTCTGGTAGGTAACCCAATTCGCGATATTGTTCGATAAATTGAAGCACAGATTCATCACGTTTACTTAGTTTCTTACCTGTTTCAGTATTGATGATTAATGTCATGTGACCAAAAATTGGTGGTTCCCAGCCAAAGGCTTCGTAAACGGCCAATTGTTTTGGTGTGTTGGCGATATGATCGTCACCACGTAAGACGTGTGTGATTTCCATCAAATGATCATCAACGACAACGGCAAAGTTATAAGTTGGCATGCCGTCACGTTTCATGATGACAAAGTCGCCACCTAAACGATCTGATTCAAAGCTGATTTCACCTTTAACGATGTCATCAAACTTATAAACATGATCCTTAGGTAAACGAAGACGAACAACTGGTTGCAAGCCTTTTGCTCTAGCAGCTTCTTGGCTGGCCTTAATTTCATCATCGCTCATACCTTCATATTCGTAAACGTAACGAGGTGCTTCACCAGCAGCCTTTTGTGCTTCACGTTCTGCCGTTAATTCATCTTCTGTTTTATATGATTCGTAAGCAAGACCCTTTTCAACTAATTCTTGAATAAGGGGTGTATAGATTTCGCGACGTTCTGATTGGCGGTAAGGACCATAGTTACCAGGTTTGTCTGGACCTTCATCCCAATCCATGCCTAACCATTTTAAGTTATCTAACTGACTGTTTTCACCGTCTGCAATGTTTCTTTTCGTATCTGTATCTTCGATCCGGATAACGAAAGTTCCCTTATTGTGACGTGCAAATAAGTAGTTAAATAATGCGGTTCTAGCATTCCCAATGTGCAAATGCCCAGTTGGACTTGGTGCATATCGTACACGGATTTTGTTCTTTGCCATAAATAAAAACGCCTCTTTCTAAAATTATACTTGTCTTCTAGTTTACCGTTATTAACCCTAAAAATAAAGGCTCAGTCACTAGGAATCCATAAAAAAAGAGTCTGGGACAAAATTGATTTGTCCCAGACCCTTCTTCTGATAGCAGAATTCTATAGTTTAAACGTGCTTTTTGAACCATCTTCCTGCGCTTAACCAAATTTACCGAATCGACGATTACATCGTCAATTCGTCAAATCCAGTTAATGCTCAGAAGATAACCGGTTCAAACGCACTCTCACTCTGTTAACGGAGTGGTGTCCATTGCCATTCTTCAACTTCAGGTAAATCAGTACCTTCATCACGAATGTATTGGTTGTGTTTAGCAACCATATCATCCATTGATTGTGCGAATTGGCCGGCTTGGTCACCAAGCACGTCAATTGCGACTTCTTTAGATAAGTTGTAACGATCCATTTGGTTCAAGACACGCATGTCGAATGGTGTTGTGATATCACCATTTTCACGATAGCCATGAACATGGAGGTTATGGTTGTGACGATCGAAGAAGATGTCACGCACTAAGCCTTCGAAACCATGGAAAGCGAAGACAACTGGTTTGTCTTTTGTAAAGTACATATCGAATTCTTCATCTGTTAAGCCACGAGGATCCACTTTAGGTGAACGAAGTTTCAATAGATCAACAACGTTAATGAAACGAATCTTCATGTCAGGATATTGTTTGTGTAAGATTGAGATAGCAGCCAAACTTTCAAGTGTTGGTTCTGTCCCAGCAGCTGCAATCACAACGTCTGGTTCAGCATCTTGATCTGTACTTGCCCAATCAATAATCTTCAAGCCGTTTTTAACTAAGACAGTTGCTTCATCAATTGAGAACCATTGTTGACGTGGGTGTTTTGAAGCAATCACTAAGTTAATTTTTTCTTGGCTTTGGAAGACAGTATTCATTGTTGCCAATAATGTGTTGGCATCAGCTGGTAAGTATTCACGGATGAATTCAGGTTTCTTTTCAGCTAAGTGCGTTAAGACACCTGGATCTTGGTGAGTGTAACCATTGTGATCTTGTTGGAAAACAGTTGAAGTTGCAATCACGTTCAATGAAGGATACTTGTTACGCCATGCTTGTTCGTCTGCTTTTCTTAACCACTTGAAGTGTTGTGTTAACATTGAATCCACAACGCGCAAGAATGATTCGTAACTTGCGAAGAAGCCGTGACGACCTGTTAAGACATAGCCTTCTAACCAGCCTTCAGCTTGATGTTCTGATAATTGTGAATCAAGGACACGGCCTTCTGTTGCCATGAATTGATCATTTGGTTCTTTGATTGGTTCCATCCATTGACGGTTTGTCACATCAAAGATGTGGTTCAAACGGTTTGACATTGTTTCGTCAGGGCCAAAGATTCTGAAGTTTTTGTTTTGATCATTGTCTTTAATAATATCGCGGACATATTCACCTAAAACAATCATGTCTTGCGCAACAACTTTACCATGTTCTGTGTTATCCACAGCGTAGTCACGGTAATCTGGCAAGCGAAGTGGTTTAGGATCAATCCCACCATTTGTAATTGGGTTAGCAGCCATTCGTTTGTCGCCCTTAGGTGCCATTGCAGCGATTTCAGGTTTTAATTGACCTTCAGCTGTAAATAATTCTTCTGGACGATATGACTTCATCCAATCAACTAATGCATCGGCATGTTGCATGTCAGTGCTATCAATTGGCACTGGAATTTGATGTGCACGGAATGAATTTTCGATTGGTACGCCATCCCATGTCTTAGGACCAGTCCAGCCTTTAGGAGCGCGGAAGACGATCATTGGCCATACTGGACGTGATGTATCGCCGTTTTCGCGAGCAGCTTTTTGAATCGCTTGGATTTTTTCGATGGCTTCATCCATTGCAGCAGCAGTTGCTGGGTGCATTTTTTCAGGATCGTCGCCTTCAACAAAGATTGGTGCCCAACCGTTACCTTCGAAGTATTTTGTTAATTCTTCGTCACTCTTACGTGAAAGGATTGTTGGGTTAGAAATCTTGAAACCATTTAAGTTCAAGATTGGTAAGACAGCACCATCATTTTTAGGATTGATAAATGTGCTTGATAACCATGATGCTGCCAATGGGCCAGTTTCAGCTTCCCCATCACCAACAACAACAGCTGCGATGACGTCTGGGTTGTCTAAAATTGCACCAACACCGTGTGATAATGAATAACCAAGTTCGCCACCTTCGTGGATTGAACCAGGTGTTTCAGGAGCAGCATGAGAAGCAACACCGCCTGGGAATGAGAATTGTTTGAATAATTTCTTCATCCCATCAACATCTTGAGAAATTTCTGGGTAGATTTCTGTATAACTACCGTCTAAGTATGAATTTGAAACCATGACTTGGCCACCATGACCTGGGCCTTCAACGTAGAACATGTTCAAGTCGTACTTGTTAATGGCACGGTTCAAATGTGCGTATAAGAAGTTTTGTCCTGAGATTGTGCCCCAGTGTCCGATTGGTTTAACTTTAACGTCTTTTGCTTCTAAGGGACGTTGTAATAATGGATTGTCTTTTAAATATAATTGGCCTACTGAGATATAGTTAGCTGCTCGCCAAAATGCATCAACTTTAGCAAGGTATTCTTTACTTGAATAATCTGTCATCGTAATAGCACTCCTTTTTTTAAAAAAGCTTCTGATAGGTTCACTTTATGAATAAGTTGCGTGATTTGCAACTTTTATGTTTCTGCTTACATACTTATCATACTAGATAAAAACTAAAAGTCAACCATTTATTATATTGGGTCGTACCAATTTTAAGAAGATAAAAATAACGGTCTATTCCCGACCGCTGACTGAAACAAAAGTATTGTATTTCATGTACTGATAATGAAGTCGCATTGTTGAAAATTCAAATGGTGTCCCATCATCCAAAAAGAAGATGCCTTCCATGATGCCCACGGGTTCAGTTGGCTTTAGTTGCAGCTGATCTTGATCATCTTGCGTAGAAGGTTCTGCAAAAATTGATAAGAAGGCGCGCGTCACTTCTTGATTTTTTTCCGTTTCTAAATAATTAAAAATTGAACCGGAAATAATTTTTTCGGTCAGTCCCGGCATAATCTTAATGGGGATAAACCCGGTTTCAATCATGAACGGTTCGTCATCAAACAACCGGAGTCGCTTGATTTCGTATACAAAATCATCTGGTTCCAAAAATAAGTCCCGTTGCAATTCTGCACTGGGCTTGATGACTTGGAAATCTAATAACTTAATTCCCGGTTTTCGATCGCCAGCCTTAAAGCTATCGGTAACCCCTAGATTAGAGCCGCTGTAATTAAAAAATGAACCACTCTTTAAATATAAAGGATTAATAAAGGTGCCTGAACCGCGTTTCTTAAAAATGATACCTTGATTAGCCATAACGTTTAACGCCCGCTTCACCGAACTACGACTAACCTGATAATGTTCCGTCAACGTTCTTTCGTCGGGTAATTTCATGCTGGGATAAGCACCCGCATTAATTGCCTTTTTTAAATCTGCAATAATTGTTTGATAAACTAAATCAGCCATGCCAAACTCCTTTTAAGTCCTTTTTAGTTCCTGCCTCATTATACAGGATTCTGTCCGGGCGTCTACTTTTTTAGCGTACAAAAAAAGTGTTAAATAGTTATCTACTTAACACTTCTTCAACGATTCTTGAGTTGGGCTAGCTGGATTCGAACCAGCGCATGACAGGATCAAAACCTGTTGCCTTACCGCTTGGCCATAGCCCAATAAAGTATGATGTTATTGCAACTTCGCAATAGCACCCTACTATAATACTATTTTATGCTGAATTTGTCACTACCAAATCCAGTTTTTTTGTTATTTTTTTCTACCAAACGAATAAACCAACCGTTGCGGCAGAGAGTAATGAGACTAAAATCCCAGATAAGAGCATGTAGCCGACGTTTTTAGCAATCATATCATTCTTTTCACGATCAACTAAGCCCTTGAAGGCGCCGATGATCATGCCGACTGTTGAGAAGTTGGCAAATGATGTGACAAAAACGGTTAAAACTGCTTGATAATGTGGTGCAAAAGTTGTGATTGAATTTTGAACTTTACCCATGACAACGAATTCGTTCGTTACTAACTTCGTGCCCATATATTGTGCAAATTCAAAGGCATGGCTGACATCTAAGCCCATCAACCAGGCAAATGGAAACATCACGATTCCTAGAAGATGTTCAAGGGTAATCCAAGGGTTAAATAATTGTAATACTTTATCAATCAACGCTGCCAAAGCAACAAAGGCGATGACGTTAGCTGTGATGATTAAAACTAATTTACCGGCATTTAAAATTGAATCACCTAAGAATGAGAAGAATGGTTCGCGTTCAATCTTACCGTCAGCGGCTTCTTCTTCGCCAACTGCTGAACCACTACCACCCATTTTGGCGATTGTGTCTTCTTCTGGTGTCACTTTAACCGGATTTAAAATGTTGGTCACAATAATAGCGTTAATAATATTGACCGGAATAGCGGTTAAGATAAATTGTCCTGGCATCATTTGTGTGTAAGCCCCGATAATTGAAGCCGTCACACAACTCATTGACATCATCGCAAGCGTCAATGTCCGTTCTGCCTTCATTTGTTTCAATTGTAAGCTTGAAACAGCTAATGCTTCTGTATTCCCTAAAAACATCATTTCAACTGCGAAAAATGATTCGAACTTAGGTTGTCCCGTGATTTTAGCTAAACCACGACCTAACCATTTGATAATCCATGGTAAGACACCGATATAAGTTAAGATATCAAATAATGGAATAATCATTAGGATGGGGAGTAACACACTGGCTACGAAATCCATCTGTTTAACATTTACCCAACTTGGTAATGCGAATGCAATCCCCGTGTAAGCAACTTGAACGAGCCAATTAAACCCGTTGGCAGCACCTAAAACGATGTCCCGACCAACTGAAAAACTTGTTAAGAACCAAGCTAATACAAGGTTAATCACTAACATAATTAAAACTGAGCGCCAATCGATATCCTTCTTTTTCTTTGAAAAAAGAAAGCCGACTCCAATAAAAACTAATAACCCTATCACATTTACAAGCAAATACACGTTCCGCCACATCCTTTGTTTGTCTTTTTGTACCATTACAAATAATACCGTTATCGGCACTAAAAGTAAACTGGTTATAACAAAAACAGCGTCATCAAGTAAACTTGATGACGCTGTTTTTGACTGTTATTTTATCAAACCATCTTAGTAACTACTTTGCCACTGAGACTGCTCCTGTTGGGGCTGTTGCCAGTTTGACTGTGGTGCACTCTGGGAATATTGGGTCGTATTATCTTGGGTGGTTGTTGTGCTGGCGGCTTCACTGGTTGTCGTGCCATCTTTTAGGACACTTTCTGGATAAATCGTAAATTCATCTTGATATTCCGTTGCCGCAAAGTTCGTGTTTAATGCATTTTGTTTTGTTTCCGCATTATCAATATTCGTTTTCTCTAACCCAAGTGACGTCCGTAAAACATCTGACACGCGTTGAATTTCACTGGTTGTTGGCACTTGGTATGATGAGCCATCGATTGTTGCATTACGCCCCTTGAGGTAATCAGAGGTAATTGATTTCGCCGCTGTCCGGTAATCAGATTGAATGGCCACCATGTCATCAAAACTTAGATCCGTTGCGACGCTATCTTCTAGCGTCTTCAAGATTGATTCATAATTGGTGAGGGACTTGAAGGAAACTGCTGATTTAATCAACGACGTAATGACTTGGCGTTGCCGTTTTTGACGGCCATAATCGCCTTCTGGATCATCGTAACGCATCCGTGAATAATCTAACGCTTCTTTCCCGGTTAGATGCATCTTACCCTTTTTGAAGGTTGTATTATATTTGAACGAGAATGGGACGTTAACATCAACGCCGCCAACAGCATCAACGATTTTCGATAAGGCCCCCATGTTAATCGTTACGTAATAGTCGATAGGAACATCAAACATCTTCTCAACAGTTTTTTTAGCCATTTTAGAGCCGCCAACATTATAGGCTGCGTTAATTTTTTGCATATCAAAAGACTTCGTACCTTGTAGTTCCGCTAAAGTATCCCGCGGAATACTGACTAACTTAACTTGTTCTTTTTTAGGATTGACGGTTGCAACAATCATTGTATCTGAATTACCTTTATCAATTCGCCCTTCAGCACCGGTATCAACACCTAGTAATAAGATTGAAAAGGCCTTTTTATTTTTAATCGCTTTAGAAGTGGCTTCCGATTTATTGATTTTATCGGCTGCAGACTTCAATTGGCTACTGACCCGCATCGCATACGCGCCACCTGAAAAGACGAGAATCACGATGATTAATAGGAATATTTTTAGTTTTCGATGGCGTTTGCCTTTTTTGTATTTATCTTCTCTTGAGCCAAAAAAGTTAGAATTCTGCATAAGTGGTTCCCTTCTATGTTGTACTAGCGCGAATGTTATGTATGTTGTCATTATAGCCGAATTATCAAAGCAAACAATCGTTTTTAAGAAAAGTTATACAATTTTAATATTTATTTTGAAAGGTTTCGTGGCTGAATTATCTCTGAACTATGCTAGAATATGTTTAATTATTCATATTTTACGGAGGTTTATTATGGCAATTCACAAATTACCCACACGCTCTGAAGTCCCTGAAAACTTAACCTGGGACCTCAGTACCATTTTCAAAAGCGACTCAGATTTCGAAGTAGCTGTCGCAACGCTCAAACAGGCACTACCAGCACTTGAACAATACAACCAACCGTTTAAAACGGCTGATCAACTCGTAACAACGATTGAACAAGTGCTAACGCTCTTTAGACAGTTAGAAACGGTCTACGTTTACGCTAGCATGAAAAACGATCAAGATACAGCTAATACCACTTATCAAGGTTATCAAGCTCAGGTCGATGCTTTAGCAGCTGACGTTTCAGCGGCGGCCGCCTTTTTAGAACCCGCTATCCTCGAAATTCCCGTTGACCAATTAACTGACTGGCAGACCAATGAGCCAGCACTTAAAAGTTATCAACATTTTATCCAGACTATCACTGATAGCCGCGAACATGTCTTATCAGGTCAAGAAGAAGCCCTAATTGCCGCTGCTGGCGATATCTTTGGTGCTGCTAGCCAAACCTTCAGTGTTTTGGATAACTCAGATATTCAATTCCCAGACGTTGTCGATGAAACCGGCCAAACGCATCAATTATCAAACGGCCTCTATAGCCAATTGTTACAATCAACCGATCGCCAGGTCCGCCAAGACGTCTTTGAAGCACTCTACAGCACTTATGATCAGTTCAAAAATACATTTGCGACAACCCTTGCGACTGAGATCAAAGGGCACAACTACCTCGCTCAAGTCCATCACTACGACAGTGCGCGCCAAGCAGCCCTCGCACCTAAAGCCATTCCTGAATCAGTCTACACGACCTTAGTCGACCAAGTGAACCAACATTTGCCATTATTACATCGTTATGTTAAATTACGTCAAAAGCAATTAGCATTACCGCAATTGCATATGTACGACTTATACACACCACTTTTAGGCAAACCCGCTTTGAGCTACACTTATCCACAAGCACAAACAACAGCGCGCGAAGCATTAGCCGTCTTAGGGCCTGAATACACCCCAATTGTGGACCAAATCTTCGATCAACGGCAAATTGATGTCGTTGAAAACAAAGGCAAGCGCAGCGGCGCTTACTCTGGTGGTGCTTACGATACCAATCCGTTCATTCTCTTGAATTGGCAAGACGATCTTAACAACTTATACACACTGGTCCACGAAACTGGCCACAGTGGCCACAGTTATTTAACACGTCACAATCAACCTTACGTTTATGGCGATTATCCAATCTTCGTCGCTGAAATTGCGTCAACAACGAATGAAAACCTGCTTACTGAATATCTTTTGAAGACCCAAAAAGATCCCAAAGTTCAAGCCTACTTGTTGAACTACTACCTTGATGGTTTCAAAGGGACTGTCTTCCGTCAAACACAATTTGCCGAATTCGAACACTATATTCACGATGCAGCAGCCAATGGAACCCCTCTAACGGCTGACTTCATGTCAACTTACTACGCTGACTTAAACGCTCACTACTATGGCGATGCCGTCGCCAAAGATCCTCAAATTGCCTTAGAATGGGCTCGGATTCCCCATTTTTACATGAACTATTACGTTTATCAATATGCAACTGGTTTTGCCGCTGCGACGACGCTCGCTGATCAAATCAGTACGAACCAACCGGGTGCACTCGACAATTATCTCGCCTACCTCAAAAATGGGAGTGCCAGTTACCCAATTGAAACGATGCAAAAAGCCGGTGTGGATATGACTAACGCCGATTATCTCGAACACGCTTTTGATGTTTTTGAACAACGCCTCGATCAATTAGAAGCATTACTTGCTGATATGTAACTATTAAAAAAAGTCTGGCCAGTGGCCAGACTTTTTTTAATGACTAACATGTTGATGATATAAAAGTGCAATAAAGTAAAAGATGAATTCTAGCGTTGCGATGAAGAAGGTCACTGGCCAATTGGTAATATACCCTAACCACAAACCTAACCAAACGCCTAATAAAGCCGCTCCGACAGAAACTGCCAACATCGCCGGTACACTCTTCGCAAGATATTTTGCAATAAAGGCTGGTAAGGTCACTAGGATAAAGACTAATAACGAACCCACGATTTGGGCCGCGATACTAACACTAATAGCCAAGAGGATTAGGAAATAAATCGATAACCAATTGGTTTTTAATCCTTGTGCTTGGGCGCCAATTGAATCGTATGAATCAAAGACCAAGTAGCGGTAAAAGAGTAAGATGCCAACCACAATGACTGCTGACAACGTAATTAACTGGTAAACATCCGTTAAACTGATCCCGATAATTGAACCAAATAAGATATTTGTTGCGTAACTCGCATTGCGGTTAGATAGCGACAAGAATAAAATGCCTAGACCGACAAACAAACTTGAAATCGCACTAATCGACGCTTCTCGTCTTGATTCCTTGGCACTCATCTGGCCAATTGTAATCGAACTAATCATCGTAAACAATAACATCCCGTTTAGCGGTGCGATGCCTAAGAAGACACCAAATGAAGCACCTGCAAAGCCAATCTCGGCAAGCGTATGCGCTAAAAACGACATATTTCTAGCGACAACAAAGACCCCGATTAAACCACATGTAATTGCAATAAACGTACTGGCGACAAACGCATGCCGCATAAAATCAAAAGTTAACACTCAACCGTCCTCCGCTTTAATCTAATTCTAGGTTAGGGTCTAATTGACTCATTGGCCCCATTTCGTATTGACCGCGCTTTAAGAATAAATATTGATCCGTATACTTACGCGCTAAATCTAAATCATGAGTGACAAAAATCACGGTTAAGCCATGCAGACGATTTAGCTCTGCCACTAGCGCCATCACTTCTTCTTTAGTTTCAATATCCAAACTGGCTGTTGATTCATCTAGAATCAAGAGATCCGGTTCACTGATTAAAGCTTGCGCGAGGTACGCCTTTTGTTTTTCGCCACCAGAAGCATTGCCAACCGTTGTTTTTTGAAGGGCCGTTAAATGCGTCTGGGCCAAAATCTTATCTAACGCTTGGCGCTCTGACTTCGTATGCCAAGGCAGATGCTTGGTTAATTGATTAAGGCTGACAAAGCTCCGAATAGAGAGCGGATATTCCGCTTCTAAATTCCGAAATTGCGGCACGTACCCAATATTTAAACTTTGCTTGTCTGGCGAAAAAGTCAACTCGCCGGCGGTCGGTTGCAAACTACCGATTAAGATTCGCACGAGGGTTGTTTTGCCAACACCGTTAGGGCCAATCAAACTCGTCATGCTACCACGTTCAATTTTAAAATTAAGATCCTTTAGAACCTGACGATTACTGAAGGTCATTCCTAAATTTTTGACACTTACTAATTCTGTCATTTTACGTTTTGAGCCTTTCCTACTGCATCAAATTGCTGCTGCATCCAAGTTAAATAGGTTTGTTTAGCTGGTAGTGTTTCTGTCACCTGAACAACTGGCACTTTTTCCTTCGTTGCTAATTGGTGCATCTCTTTAATTGTCCGACTTTCTTCTTGCTTGTTAACAACTAAAAAGGCAATTTGATGTTTTTTAATGAGTTGACGCATAGCGTCGATATCTTGTGGTGATGGATCCGTACCGTCTTCGATAGCTTTAGCAAAATGTTGGTTAGCAACTTGATAACCCATTTCTTTCAACGCATAATCGAAGACTGGTTCACTGACCGCCACTTTTTGGCCCTTAGCTTGCGCCTTGAGCCCTGCCAATTGTGTTTTCAAACCCGCTAATTTCTTCAAGTAAGCTTGACCGTTATTTTGAAAATCAGCTTTATGTGCTGGATCAATCTTACTAAAACGCGTGATTAATTGTTTAGTGAGTGTTGGCATGGTCTCTAAATCATACCATAAATGTTCATTGTCGCCATCTGTTCGTTTCATTAGTTTATTGACCGTGATCATTGTTTGCTGATCTGAATCCGAACTGGCTGCCACCTTGGATAACCACTGGTCATAGCCCAGACCATTTTCAATCACAACATCGGCTTGTGCAACCTTCTTAGCATCTTGAGTTGTTGGTTCGTATGAATGGGGATCTAAACTAGGGCTGTTAATAATTGACGTTACTTGCCCGTGCTTGCCTAAGACCGCTTTTGCAGCTTCACCGTAGAAATCTAGTGACGAGACCACCTGAATGCCTTTGGTGGTCTGTTTAGTCTGACCACAACCGGCAATCACCATTGCGACCATTAATAAAAGAGCGACTATGCCCAATCGTTTTTTATTCATCTCTTTCTCCTTTTTAAATCGTAATAGTTACGCTTTACTTGAATTATTTTACAGGAGTCCGCCCGTTTGTCAATCTTTTTCAGAAAAGAACGTCATCAAAAAATAGGAATTGCGACAAAATAATTTCTGCCTCAACTCCTATTAGTCGATTACCAAATTTGTTCAACCTGACCGTCTTGGGTTACAAAATAGCCTGCCCGAGGTGAATCTTCGTTAGGGGCGTAGCAATTAATTAAATAACCTTGTTGTGCATTACGTGTGATCAACCCGTTATTTAAGTAAGATAAATGCGCTTGTGTTTGACCAACTTGTTGCATGACTAAGCGAATCGCTTGATTGCCATCCACAGTTGTTGGTTGACTTGTTTGTGGTTGGTTAGTCGTTGCTGATGATTGGCTATTAGCTGATGACTGTGCGCTTGATTGTTGCGCACTTTGACTCTGTGTGCCCTGCGATTGACTCGTTTGACTACTTTGACTAGTTGTTGCTTGACTAATTTGCGTTGAAGCGGATTGACTGCCTGCTGATGTCGAATCAGTTGCACTTGGTGTTTGACTACTTTGGCTCGTCACTTCAGAATCACTTGTTGATTCTGAAACAGATTCTTCTGACGATTGACTTTGTGCTTTCTTTGAATGACTTGTCTTTTTAACACTTGTCACTTTTGATTCAGATGAAGATGAGCTCTTTGCTTCTTGCTTTTGACCGCAAGCACTCAATAATAACAATCCTGAAACTAACACCGTACTCATTACAACTGATTTTTTCATCATAAACCCTCCACATTCTTTTTTTAGCTTAAGTATTGTGCCACTTGTTTGGCAATCACCATATCAGTTGGGTAAGGTGTATCGACACCACGCACCTTCTGATAGGCATCCGCCCCTTTAGCAGCCAATACAACAATGTCCCCTGGTTGGCTTTCTTCGATAGCTTGTTTAATCGCTGTTGCACGATCAATTTCAACCGTCGTGGCAACCTTATCTTGATCGATACCGGCTAAAATTTCCGCCGCAATGGCAGCTGGATCTTCATAACCCGGATCATCGGTCGTTAAAATCGCGCGATCTGCATATTCGTTTAAGACTTGCGCAAAACCAGCCCGTCTTGAAACCCCCTTATCGCCAGGACTCCCAACAACCACTAGTAACTTAGGTTGATTGTATTCCTTTTGAAGGAAGCTCAATAGTGCCTTCATGCTAGCGTAATTGTGGGCGTAATCCACGTAAACTTGACCATGACCTTCAACCGCTAGGGTTTCCATCCGGCCTGGAATCTGCAAACGACGAATACCTTGTTGGGCAGCGATTAAATCAGCACCGCCTAAGGCTGCACCAATAATGGCCGCCGTCGCATTACTTTCGTTAAAATCGCCAATCAGCCGTAATTGATAATCTCCAGAAACGCCTAATTGAATCGCTTTTTTAGAAACGGCCGTCACTTTAAAGCGACTTTCAGCTAAGGTCATGGCTTGATTTTCAAAGCGGAAATCAATGTCCACCGGTTGTGCTGGTTGATAACTCGTGTCCGCAAATAAGTAGATATTTTCTGGTTCAGTTGTCGTTGTCGCTGCAGCGTACACATCACCGAAGTTTTGTGTTTGCGCGTTAATCACACAGTGCCGTGAATTAACGAGTAATTGCAATTTACAGTGTAAGTAATCTTCAAAGTTAGGATGTTCATTAGGACCAACATGATCTGGTGAAATGTTCAAGAAGAAGCCAACATCAAATGTTAAACCGTAAACCCGATTTTTCTTATAGGCTTGTGATGACACTTCCATTACCAAATGCGTCATGCCGTTTTCAACAGCCTGGCGCATATCGTGGAACAAGTCCAAACTTTCGGGCGTCGTTAAGTCTGACTTAAACCGGTCCTCAGGTTTAGGCCCCAGTACCCGATCGATTGTTGAAAAGAGTGCTGTTTTTTGGTTAGTAGCCTCTTGTAAGATTGATTGTGTAAAGTAAGAAGCAGTCGTCTTCCCCTTAGTCCCCGTGTACGCCACGATGAAGAGGTCGTCTTGTGGGTAATCGTAAAAGGCAGCTGACAAGACAGCCATCGCCTTTTGCACATTCGTCACGATTAACGCGTTCATCCCATTGCCTTCAACAATTGGTTGTTCTGCAACGTAAGTGACCGCACCCGCTTCTTTAGCGTTCGTTAAGAATACGGGGCGGAAGTTTCCTTTACAGAAAAAGAGGGTATCTGCTGTCACCTTACGTGAATCATAGGCAATCCCTGTCATATTCAAGTTTGAATCCCCGTTGAGGGCTACACTTTTTAGTAAATAATGCTCTTTTAAAATTAATGTACATGCATCCAATGTTAAAGCCATTTTCGTCCTCCTAGACTCATTATGAATTGGTTTAATTATAGCATATTCAAGCCTAAACCGATTGAATAATGCTGACAAATCGGCGTTATTATCACTAAAAAAAGAATGCTTAAACGATCGATTCTCGCTTAAGCATTCCTCTGATTTAATTAGAATAAATTAGTGAAAAATTCACGAACACCCGTACCTATTAAGACAAAGACATTAGCTTTTGGATCAGCCGTCTTGGTTTGTACTGTATATTGCGGTGTCGTCCCTAAGTAACGGTTTGTCACGCCCGCAATCTTCGGTGTCACTTTACCGATGACGGCCGCCTTCTTAACAGGAGCCGTTAGTTGGCGTTTTTGACCACCTTGAACCACTTGATAATCCCAATCAACATTAGCAACTTGTGTGCCTTTAGGAACCCACATTGCAATTGCTTGCGGTGTTTCAAGTGCGACAGTCTTCGTCCGACCATACTTCACATCAGCCGTTGCAAAAGGTTTGATGGTTGCCCCTTTTTTGACGAGTTGCGTTTGTTGCCAGTTATCAAAAACATATTGCATCACTTTATTGGTTTCAATAAAACGACGCCCTTTGTCACTACCATTAGCGTGCATTACAACGGTTAAAATCCGTTGGCCATCTTTAGTAGCCGTCCCGGTAAAACAATCGCCAGCTTTATCAGTTGTCCCGGTCTTCAAACCGTCGACAACGTAATCTTTGGGCGCATTATTTTGGCCTGGTAACATTAAGTTCCAAGTGGCCATCTTCGTTTCGTCGATCGTCTTAGGACCAAACGTAAAGGCCGTTTGTTTAGTTGTTTCTAACACTTCTGGGAAAGTCTTCAATAAGTGTTGGGCCACGATTGCGACTTCTGAAGCACTCATTTCGTTTTCCGCATCAGCGGCACTACCTGGATACGTCTCTCCTGTTAAATACTGGTTATTCAACCCTGAAACGGAATATAACTTAGCATCCTTAATGCCCCATTGACTGACTTTTTGGCGCATCAAATCAACGAAGTTCTTTTGTGAACCAGCCACTAAATTGGCTAGCATCATTGCTGCATCATTTGCTGAAGCAATCAACATCGCTTGATATAATTCACGAACGCTATACGCCTTATCAGCTTGAAGTGGGACGTTTGTTAATTCCTTGTCCTGGCTCAACTTATAAATGGCAGCGTCTGGTTTAGTGGTTTGCTCCCACTTCAACTTACCTTGTTTAATTTGATCTAAGACAATATAGGCGGTGATCATCTTAGTCATCGATGCAATCGGTAAGACTTGGTCAGCATTCTTTTCATACAAGACCTGTCCTGATTGGGGGTCGATTGCAATTGCGGCGCTAGCGTCAACCTGCGGTGCGCTAGTGGCCGTAGCCGCTTGAACACCCTGTTGCGTTGCACTTGTCGCAACAGCCACTGGGGTCACTAATAAAAGGCCAGTCATTAAAACCTGTAATATTCTTTTAAACACAATGCTACTCCTTAACTGTTTTTAGCGGCGCCATTTTGAGGTTCAATCTGACGTCCTAGTTTTAAAGGTAAGTGTATCACAAAACTAGTCAGTTCTGGGGTGGAATCTGCATAAATATAACCGCCGTGCAAGGCTACAATACTTTGCGTGATCGCTAAACCGAGCCCCGTCCCGCCCGTTTCTTGTGAACGTGATGCTTCCACGCGATAAAAACGATCGAACAATTGATTTAATGAGTCACTTGGAATTTGTTGCCCATCATTGGAGACTTTAATGATTGCCTCTTGACCAACCTTTTCGGCTGATAAAATGATTTGCTTGCCACCTTTGCCATACTTCAATGCATTGGCAATCAAATTATTGAAAACTCGGCCCAACTTTTCGGTGTCAGCTTCCATCATCAATGGTGCAGGTTGGCATTCTACTGTAATCTGCATATTTTTCTTCTGGGCTTCTAATTCAAAGCTAGCCGCTAGTTGTTCCAGCATTTGTTCCATATCAAAAGTCGTTTTAGCAATTGGCGTTGAAGTTTGCCGAACCTTTGTGTATTCGAATAAATCTTCAACTAAGACCTTCATTTGTTGGGCCTTCACATAGGCCGTATGTGTGTACTTGGTTAATTCATCCTTGGTTTGATACTGATTATCTTCAATTAAACCTAGGTAACCAATAATGGACGTTAATGGTGTGCGTAAATCATGACTGACGTTAGTGATCAGTTCATCCTTACTCTTTTCAATTTTGCGTTCTTCTTCCATTGAGCGGACCGTGCTATCAACCAGTGTATTGACACTATCAATCACGCGTTGCAAATCGCGATTAACCCGCAAGTTGATGCGGTGTTCTAGATGACCATCAGCGATGTAATGTAATTCACCAATAACGTGCCACATCTGCATTTGGTGATAGCGGCGAATTAAGCGCCAATAAACCACTAGCACATCCGCAATTCCCATCAAAATCACAAACCAGTTTTGCCAACTCCAGATATGCCAACCATTAGGGCCAATCGCAATCGCATTTTTAATCATCCAAACGCCACCGCGCAATTGCGGATTATTAACGATTGCTTGTTGCAATAGGACCATAATTGATAAATTTAACAACAACAAAAGGATCACCGTAATGATCCCCTCAGCAAACAGCTCACTCTTCTCTTTGGCAGTGAGTTGTACTTTTTTAAAATCTTGTCCGACTTGATATTCGTTCATTAGACCTCGACCTTATATCCGACACCCCAGACGGTTTCAATCACTTTTTCCCCGTCAGTTGCTTCTTCGATTTTATCCCGTAAATGACTAACATGGACCATCACGGTTTTAGCTGACACGATACTTTCTTGCTTCCAAACCCGTTCAAAAATATCATCCGCTGAAAAGACCCGGTTAGGATGGCTCGCTAAAAGATATAAAATCCCGAATTCAAGCGCCGTTAATTGGATTTGTTTGCCCGCAATCGTTGTTACCTCATGTGAATCGCGCTTAATCACAAGTGGCCCAACTTCTAAGATATCCGGCACTTCGTTTGTCACCTGTTGTTGGCTGCGCCGTAATAATGATTTCACACGTGCCATCACTTCAAGCGGGTTGAATGGTTTAGACACATAATCATCCGCACCTGTGATGAGGCCTTGGATTTTGTCCATATCCGTTGTTTTGGCAGAAACCACCAAAATCGGCACTTGTGAATCCTTGCGAACCGCTTTGATAACTTCAATCCCGCTCATATTAGGCATCATAATATCTAAAATCATTAAATCAATGCCCGGGTTAGTGGCAATTTTAGTCAAAGCTTCCTTGCCGGTAAAAGCTTGAATGGGTTCATAACCTTCATTTTTGACATAAATACTGAGTAGTTCAACAATTTCTTTATCATCATCAACAATTAGAATTTTCATATTAATTACCTCATTTAATTTAAACACGTTTGAGTGATTCGCTATTATTGTAACAAAGAATCGGATTGGTAAGGGTAAAGAATTCTTTAAATCCATCCATAAAAAAGACGCCGGCGACAAAATTAAATTTGCCCCAGCGCCTTCATTTTAACATAGGTTTATCTTGCTGAATAATTAGGTGCTTCTTTTGTAATTTGAACATCATGTGGATGTGATTCTGTTAAACCAGCGTTTGAGATTTGAACAAATTGTGCATTGTCCTGTAAATCACGGAGGTTAGCAGCACCAACATAGCCCATCCCTGAACGTAAACCACCAAGTAATTGGTAGATAACATCGCCAAGTGCGCCTTTGGCAGCTACGCGACCTTCGATACCTTCTGGGACTAACTTGTTTGCTTCATTCACGCCACTTTGGAAGTAACGATCTGATGAACCGTGTGACATGGCAGCCAAGCTACCCATCCCACGATAAGTCTTGAAACGACGACCTTGATAGATTTCAAATTCGCCAGGTGCTTCGTCAGTACCGGCTAACATGCTACCAAGCATAACGGCATTACCACCGGCTGCAAGAGCTTTAACAATATCACCTGAATACTTAATGCCACCATCAGCGATAATTGTCTTACCATATTCACGGGCGACACTAGCAGCATCATAAATGGCTGTTAATTGTGGGACACCAACGCCGGCGACAATCCGAGTTGTACAGATTGAACCAGGGCCAATCCCAACTTTAACAACATCCACACCAGCATCATATAAGGCTTTTGTGCCTTCAGCTGTTGCGACGTTTCCTGCAATCAAGGTTGCTTCTGGGAAGCGAGCCCGGATTTCGGCAATTTTACGTAAAACACCAGCTGAATGACCATGCGCTGTATCAATGATAATGGCATCAGCACCAGCTTTTAATAGGGCTTCTGCACGGTCAAAAGTATCACTTGTGACACCGACAGCAGCAGCAACTAATAAGCGACCATATTGATCCTTAGCAGCCTTAGGGAATTCTTGAACTTTTTCAATATCTTTAATCGTGATTAAGCCCGCTAAGCGACCATCATCACCAACTAAAGGTAATTTTTCAATTCTGTTTTGTTGGAGGATTTGTTCAGCTTCTTCTAAAGAAGTGCCCACAGGTGCTGTTACAAGTGCTTCGTGAGTCATGACCGTTCCGATTTCAACAGAGAAGTCAGAGATGAAGCGTAAATCACGGTTCGTAATAATCCCGACTAACTTAAGCTCATCGAGATTTGAAACGATTGGGACACCACTAATGCGGTATGTGCGCATCAAATCTTCAGCAGCACTGACAGGTTTGTCCGCTGTTAAATAAAACGGATCAATAATAACACCGTTTTCTGAACGTTTAACCTTCAATACTTCATCTGCTTGGCGTTCGATACTCATATTCTTATGAATAACCCCTAAACCACCTTGACGCGCCATAGCGATTGCCATTGGTGCTTCCGTAACGGTATCCATGCTGGCACTCATAATTGGTGTGTTCAACTTGATATTCTTAGCAAGTTGAACTCCTAGATCAACCTCATTTGGTAATACGTGACTTTCCGCTGGTACTAATAAGACATCATCGAACGTAAACCCTTTTTTTGTAAATTTTGATTCCCACGCAGACATAATCTTCCTCCATTCATGAACTTAATCGGCCATCAATCAACTAAATGTTCGTATTAACCATCATGATTAACTGATTTAAAATTTGATAAAATATTAGCAGATTTTTCAGTAAAGGTCAATGGGCTCTTACTAAAAACTTATTTTACGATCAATTGTCTTTAAACGGTTTCCGAACATTCAAAATAAAGGTGCATATCATCAATCTTCGTTATACAATAGAAGTAACTTATTACAAAGGATGGATTGGCATGCAAGAACAACAACGGGTTTTAAATTTAACACGTAGCTATAATCTTCGCGAACTAGGTGGTTATCCAACCGTTGACGGTAAGACCGTTAAATGGCATAAATTACTGCGCTCAGGCAGTCTTAACGCACTAACCGCAACAGACATTGAGGACCTCCTAAATTACGGCGTTGCTTACGATGTTGACTTCCGTTCCCGTCATGAAATTAAGGTTGCCCCAGATCCATTTGACGACAGCCAATTAACCTATCACCGTCTTTCGGTATTTCCGTTCACCGATCAAGCAGACGCCCCTAAAAAACCAGCGAAAAAGGGATTATTTCATCTCTTCGGTAAAAAAGAACCTGCTACACCCGAACGTTCAAGCATGGACCGAATGTACGAACAATTAGTCACAGACTCTCACGCACAAGCAGCTTACCGCGACCTATTTACCGTATTATTGAATAACCATGGCAATGACGGTGCGGTCCTTTATCACTGCTCAGCTGGCAAAGATCGAACTGGGATTGGTACAATGCTCATCCTCAGCGCATTAGGCGTAGACTGGGCAACCATTTCAGATGATTTCGTCCTTTCAAACGAAGTCCTAGGCTTAACCACAACGGCACCCACTCGCATCAGCAGCAATGACGCCCAAGTCGCGGCAATGAATGGCAAGAGCGTTTCAAAAGCCCATCTCGAACTCGTCAGAGAAACAATCGAACACCATTACGGCAATATGGACAACTACTTAGCCCAAGCAATGGCCCTCAAATCAGAAGAAATAGCGCAATTAAAGAAGGACTACTTAGAATAGAGTGCCTTTGCAAGTGTTTAGATTTTGAGCATTTGCCTAGGCCAGTGAATAAGCGACGCAGTCGATTATTTGCGGGACGTAGCAAAGCGCAGAAATCTACTTGCAATGACACGTTTTAGCTAGAGTGCTCTTGAAGCTTGGTCAGATTTTGAGCATTAACATAGAGTGGCGAATTAGCGATGTAATCGCTAGTTTGACAATCGTCGTTAAGCGCAGAAATCTAGCTTCAATGGCACGTTTCGACTAGCGTGCCCCCTTTCAAAGAGACACCAAAAGAGGTGCTCCCAAAGTTAATTTTGGGAGCACCTCTTTTTACCGTTTTTAGAGCAATTACCACTCTTCCATATATTAATTATGCACGCTTTTTCATGTGATTACAAGACTGTTCTTTTCATATTGGACTTGCTACACTAGGTAAACAACTTTATAAGGGGCTGATTGTATGACAACCGATTTTGAACAAGAACAAACCCACCTAACCACAATTTATCAACAACTAACAGCCACTTTAGCGGCCATCAACGATGCCCAATCGCAGAATCATCAGGCTGGCAACACCATCAAGGCCCAGATTACCGGTGAAGCTAAACTCAATTTTGATTCATATGCTGATAACCTCGACACCTTTGCCGCTCTAGAAACCATCAATAAAGAAATCGATATGCTCAACCTCAAAACTGATTCATTGCTCGCTAGAAAAGACGAAACGTTACGCCTCTTAGAACAACCCTACTTTGCCAAAATCACACTAACCTTCCCGGAAGAAACTGACAGTGAGGACTTCTATCTTGGTTCAGCTAGTTATACCAATCAAGATGGCGAACCTGTTATTTTTGATTGGCGTTCACCAATCGCTGATGTTTATTATCAACAGACATTCGGCCCCACGAGTTACCAAGCTAATGGCCGCCAAATCCCGGTAACTTTAAATCAACGACGCCAATTTCAAATTCAAGCTGATCAATTAATTGATTTCTTTGATACCCAAATCGCGATTGAAGACCCACTATTATTAGCAACGTTAAAAGAAGCTAAAACAACCCAGATGAGTGCCATTACCGCGACAATTCAAAAAGAACAAAATACGATTATTCGCCAACAAACGACTGACCACCTTCTAATCGATGGCATTGCCGGCAGCGGTAAAACGTCCGTTATTTTTCAACGAATTGCCTATCTCCTCTATCGACAACGTAAGGAACTAGCGCTCAACGAAGTGTTGATGATTTCACCTAACCGTCTTTTTCAGGATTACATTGCCCAAGTTTTACCAGATTTTGGTGAACAAACACTGGTCAACCTCACTTTGCAACAACTATTAGCGCAGTTGCTGCCAGAAGAGTTGGCAGATCTTCCGATTGCAGCACAACCGGTTACCCCTAGCAATTGACCAACTAACATTGCAAGTAAGCGACTTCCAGTCATTAAATAGCGGTTTACCCTTCACAATTGACGCCGCCACTAGTTATCAATTTTTCTTGAAGACGCCGGTGGATGCACCATTGGACAAACGCATTCAAGCCACCCAACAACAACTCACAAGTTATCTACAGGAACAATTAATGACAATTGCCAAAACCCCCACGACTTTAACACGTTTAGAAAGCTTAACGGAAACCGAACAGCAACAAACCTTCGGACGCTTAATTCGCGAAGACGAACCATTAGCACCGCTCGCTTTAAAAATGGTCCGCTATGATTACCAAGATTTATCTGAACAATTGCACGATTATCAGTGGTTAGCCTTTGACCAAATTATTGCGCGCCAATCAACTGTGGATGCCGTGATTGCGGCACAAGTTTACGGTTATTTAACGCAGCGCGTTTTCCCAAAAGTTAAACAAGTCTTCATCGATGAAGTGCAAGACTATCACGCTAGCTCATTACACCTTTTTAAACAGCTTTTCCCCAAGGCGCAATTCACCGTCTTCGGTGATCAACATCAAAGTCTCACACCCCATAAAATTCAATTCAGTAAACTGCCCGCGATTTTTCCTAATCTAAAAACCTAAGCATTGCGGACGAGTTACCGCTCATCCGGTGCGATTACCGCGTTATTCAGTCAGCTATTCCCTGACTTAACCGATGTTCACGCGGTCCAACCGCACGATGTTCAACCAACTTATCTGAGTGCGACTAATGATACGGACTACCTGGCACAAATCCAAGCGCAAATCGAGCAACTGCCTACTGACCAAACATTAGCGATTATCACCCCCGCCGGTCAGTTTGATGAGCGCCTTTTAAAATTAAAAGATGTCCACCACTTATCCACAGAAACGACCACCCTCCCCGAAAGTGGGGCCTTCACATTACCATTAACACTCGCTAAAGGTTTGGAATTTGATAACGTCTTGTTATACGACTTAATCAATGACTACTACACTGAACCAACAGTGGGGCGTAACCGCCTCTACACCGCTATTTCAAGAGCGACACACCGCTTAACGCTCAGTGCACTTGGCACCTTACCGAATGCATTAAACGCATAATCAAAAAATCCCGATTCAGCCAATATAAAATGGCTGAACCGGGATTTTTTGGAGGCTTGAAACGTGTTCCTTCAGCCATATCCTTCCGGTTAGCTACGAATCACAAATGATCGACTTCGTCGCTCATTCGCAATCCACTGCTAATCCTCAGGATATAACCGGCTGAACTCACACTCTTATTCAAATACAAATTGATTGTTATACAATTCTGCGTAGAAGCCTTCTTGTGCTAGTAATTCTTGATGATTGCCTTCTTCGATAATTCGGCCATCTTTTAAGACGATAATCCGATCCGCATTTAGGATGGTTTTCAAGCGATGGGCGATCACAAAACTAGTCCGACCCTGAATCACGTTTTCCATTGCTTTTTGGATATGGCTTTCAGTCACCGTATCAACGTTACTTGTTGCTTCATCCAAAATCAAAAGCGCTGGATCCGTGATAATCGTCCGCGCAATACTGATCAATTGTTTTTGACCCGTACTAAAGATGTTGTCTTCTTCGCTAACCTTCGTTTGATAGCCATCTTCCAACGTCATTATGAAATCGTGAATGTGCGCTTGTTGCGCCGCTGCAATCACTTCATCGTCAGTCGCATCTGGTTTTCCAAAGACGATGTTATCGCGAATCGTCCCTGCAAATAAGACTGATTCTTGAAGAACAATCCCCACGTGTGACCGTAACGTATCCAAATCCATATCACGGATATCAACGCCGTCAATCTTAACGGCGCCTTGATCCACATCATAGAACCGGTTCATCAAGTTCATGACCGTCGTCTTACCAGAGCCAGTTGGTCCAACCAACGCAATCATTTGGCCCTTATCAACCTCAATATTCACGTCGTGCAGGATTTGTTTGCCTGGTAAGTAACTAAAATCAACATGTTCCATCGTTACTGAACGTTCAATTCCGTTGAATTGTTGCCCATCAGTTGGACGAATTTCATCATCTTCATCAAAGACTTCGTTGACCCGGCGCGCACCGGTAATTGCCAATTGAATCATGCTGTAACTTGATGAGAGTTGCGCAATTTGATTATAGAATTGTTGTGAATATTGCACGAAAGTCACGACTAATCCTAAAGCAACGGATTTTTTGATATCCCCGTTGACCGCTAGCCAGCTCCCAAAGAAGATCACGATCGCCGTATTAACCAGTGACATCCCTTGCATCAATGGGAAAATCATCCCTGAATAAATTTGGCCTTTCAAGGTCGCTTTCCGGACACTTTCGTTATGTTCAACAAAACCATCAATCGTTTCAGCTTGTAGGCTGTTGGTAATAATCACTTTTTGACCTGTGATTTTTTCATTGATATAACCATTTAACTTACCCACTTCATCTTGTTGCACATTAACGTATTTTTGCGCTTTGTTGATAATGATCCACGCTAAAATAAACGAAATTGGCACTGACGCGATTGTGACCCACGCCAATTGGGTATCTTTTCTAAACATCATAATTAGCAAACCAATCAATAAGGCCGTCCCCGACACCAATTGGCTTAACACTTGGTTCATCGCGTTATAAATATTATCTAAATCACTCGTAAAACGGCTAAGGATATCGCCATCTGAATGGCGGTCAAAATATTTAATCTGCATCTTTTGTAATTTATTGAATAACCCAATCCGCATCCGGTTGGTCGATAACGCATTGACGCGTGAAAAAGCGGCGCTTGAGACAAAAGTTGCCGCTGAACTCAAGACGTAAAAAAGGACTAACGACACAATGACATCAATAAAAGCATCTTTAGAAGCCCCACTGGTTGGTAAATGCTGGGCTTTTAAAACCTGAAACTTCGTGGCGTATTTAACCAGTTCATTCAGTGCATCCCCAATATATTCGGGCGCCTTGACTTGTAAATAAGTGGCAAAGACGGTCATCACAAGGATAATCGCAAAAGATGGTTTATAGCGTTTTAAATAATGGTAGAAAAAGACCATGGCACGTTTAAATTCTTTCATAATTTAGCCTCGCTTTCCCTTTTGAGTTTCGAAAATTTCGCGGTAAACAGCACTTGTTTCTAACAACTCATGATGCGTTCCGACACCGACTAGGCGACCTTCATCTAAAACCAAGATTCGATCAGCATTGACCACTGATGAAATCTTTTGCGCAATAATCAACGTCGTTGTATCGGCTAATTCTCGATCAAGGGCTTCTTTTACCAGTTTTTCAGAATGGGCATCCAGCGCACTCGTACTATCATCTAAGATTAAAATCTTAGGTTGGCCAATCACACCACGTGAAATTGAAAGGCGTTGCTTTTGCCCGCCTGAGAAGTTGGCACTGCGTTCTTCAACCGGTGTATCATACGTATCGGCTAACTTCTCGATGAATTCCTTGGCTTGCGCAATGCCAGTCGCGCGATCCATATCAGCCGTACCAGCATCTTTTTTACCATGCTTCAAGTTCTGGGCAATCGTGCCTGAGAAAAGAATCGCTTTTTGAAGCACGAATGACACTGAATCGTGTAAGTTATGTTCGTTCAATTCCTTAATTGGGACCCCACCGATACGAATCTCCCCTTTTGTTGGATCGAACAAACGCGGAATTAATTGGGCCATCGTTGATTTACCGGCACCAGTTGCGCCGACAATCCCGATCATTTCACCCGCATTAATTTCAAAACTAATATCGTTCAACGTATCATGATCATCTTCTGGATAACGGAAGCTGACATGCTCAAAAGCTAAGGTCCCAGCTAAGTCTTGATCTGGCACATCAGGGTACACAATATCAGGATCTGTGGAGAGGATTTTTTGGAGTCGTTTCAACGAAACCGCCCCACGAGAAGCCATCATCATCATCATGCCGCCCATAATAATCGACATCATGATTTGCATTAAGTAGTTCATAAATGAGGCAATTGCAGCGATTGCTTCCGGATCTGTATCGACTAAGTTGCCAACAAAATAAATTGAAGCAACAACTGCCAAGTTAGCAACCAACATAAATGATGGAATCATCACTGAAAAGAGCATTCCAACAACCGCCGTATGTTTTTCTAATTGGTCACTGGTTTTTGAAAAGCGATTAATTTCATTATCTTCTTGGACAAAGGACTTCACAATCCGCGTGCCCATTAAATTTTCTTTAGCGAGGTTGTTAATCTTATCGATTAAATTTTGAATCGCACCAAAGTGCTTCCCCATTGAGCCCATTGATAAAAAGGTAATCACAAAAACGAGGACCACTAAGAGGATGATAATCCACCATAAGCTCGGAATTGAGTTCATCGCTAAAATAAAACTCCCGACAAATAGAATCGGAATCCGGACCAATGTTTGGAGGGACATCATAATCACATTTTGAATCTGGGTCATATCATTCGTTAAGCGCACAGAAAGATTCCCAACTGAGAATTTCTCAATGTTAGCAAATGAAAAAGTTTGAATCTTTCTAAAAGTCGTTTCCCGAATATCGGCGGTCATCCCTTGTGCGGTAATCGCCGACGTAATCGTATTGACCACCCCAGCAATTAAACCGACAACGGCAATCACGATGAGATAAATCCCAATTTGCATCACTTTATCTTGATCATCTTTCATAATGCCTTCCAAAACGTTTTGTAATAGTTTTGGTTGCCATAGTGAAGACGCAACAGATATAATGGTGGCTAATATAGATAGGCTAAAAACGCCTAGATATGGCTTCAAGTGCTGTTTCAATAACGACATGCGCATCCCTCTTTTTCCTATAAGTTGATTAGCCTGTACAAGTCATGTACAGTATAATCGAACAGTGTTCGAGTTAATACTTTAACAAATTTTAAAAATAATTACAATTCTTTTTTCTGAAAAATAAAGGCGGTTTATTAAGATGGTTAAACAAACAATTTCAGCAGCCCAAATTACGGCCGCTGCCTTTGAAATTATGCAAACAGGCGGGACAGTTGAACAACTCTCAATTCGTAAAATTGCGGCCAAGCTCCACATTGGTGTCGCGACTTTTTATTGGCACTTTGAAAACAAACAGGCCCTCCTTCAAGCAATGGCTGACGAGATTATCGCCGGGATTCAATTTCCACCAACGACGACGGCTATGCCTTGGACGAAACAAATCAAGCTGATCTTCAAAACAATTTATGCCACCTACCTTGAACAGCCTTACGCAGCCGAATTAATGTTGCGGACCGTCCCTGCGACCAAAATCCGCCTAAGTCTCATTAACCGCCTCTTACAAATCTTATTAGACGCCGGCTTCACACCCGAACAAAGTAACCTGGCGATTGAATCCATCGACCACTTCATGTCAGGCCTCTTCGCTGATATCGCGGGGAAAATTGAGATGAAGCAACGCGCGCTCAGTCAAACTGATCCTTATCTCGCACAACTCCCGCTGAAGATGAAAACAATCGCTGCCGACAATCATTTCGACGCTTTTTTAAAAACGTTCGAACACCACCGGCAACAGCAGCAACACTCCGCCGAAAAATTCATGTTGGGCTTAGATATTTTCCTAGCTGGCCTTGAGCAACAACGCCATTCTTAACCATCAAAAAAGGACTTGGGACAAAATTGCTTTTGTCTCAGGTCCTTTTTAATTACTCTTCGTTATTTCGGATCACTAACCCATACCAAAGTGCCATGATAGCGACAATCGTTACGATATACAATGGCAATCGACTGATTGCGCCTGTATGCAACAAACTCATGCCGTAAGTCAAAGCACTGATTGCAAGGTAATAACCAAAACTAAATAGCCCACTGGCAGTGCCAATCACCGCTTCATAACCGACTAATGCCAGGTTTAAAACAACTGGTAAAGTCGTATTCAACCCCCAAAAGACGATTAGAATTAAGATGACCATCAACAACAGCTGATCATAATAACTGGCAACCAACAATAATAGACTCCCTATTAAAGCGAGTACTAAGCCAATTTTAGCCATCATCACCGCGCCAAACTTGGGTGCGCCGTAATTGGTAGTCATTGCGCCTAAAATGCTAGCAGCGGCTAACACAAGGCCTAACCAGCCATATTGAACCGTGCTGAGATGGAAATGATTGATAAAGATAAACGGCGCTTCAGCATAATAACTGAATAGAATGCCGTTGATGCCGCTAATCACGGCCCCGTAAACCCAGACTTTTTTATCCGTTAGTAACCGTTTCGTCACTGCCCCGATATTGACCTGTGCCGGCACACCAGCTGGCCGCGTTTCTGGTAAACACGCACCCGCGTATAAAATCGCGCCAACCGCCATCATAATTAACACCGAGAAAACTTGGCGATAACCAAAATAGGTTTGGACAAGACCGCCAATCAACGGGCCTAAGGCTGGTGCAAGTGCCATGGCCGCACCAACTTTGGCAAATACTTGGGCCCCGCGCACACCACTGAAGGATTCACGCATAATGGTTTGTGTCACCACTGAACCAACACTCGCGCCAAAAGCTTGCACTAATCTCGCTAGAATTAACCAACTAAAATGACCGGCTAATAGCAGGCCGCCATTACCAAGCAGATAGACACCGATTCCCAACAACATGGTTAGTCGTCGCCCAATCTGATCGGATAACCAACCCCAGAATAAAACACCAAAGGTAAAGGCCATAAAATAGGTGCTCATCGTCAATTGTGCCGTTTGCGCACTGACGTGAAAGGCCCGACTAATCATCGGTAAGACGGGTGTAAAAATTGATTCGCTAATTTGTGGAAATCCCACCAACACAATCATTAATAGAATTGATGGGCTTTTTTTGAGACGTTTTTCATTTTAAAACTCCTAATTAATTTAATCTGCTGAAAAACGTCTTTAGTCACTTACGGTCGCACTTTGGATAAATTGTGAATAACTCATCTTCAACCCTCCTCATTTAATTTAGTTGACTTGTTAAACAATTCCTACCAATATATCAAAAAAACGTTGCAAGTTCAAGACATAGAAAAAGAGGTCTCGAAGAGACCTCTTTAACATGTTTTTCAAGTTAGGTTCCTGTGCTTAGCTTTTAACGTGCTTCCAAAGCCAACTTACTGCGTTTAGCACCATTAGCCAAACAACCAGCAAAGCTGGTTATTCGTCTAATTTTGCTAATCCTCGTAAGTTAACCGGCTTTTCCAGCACTCATTCTTTTAACGTGCTTTTCAGCATATATTTTTCCGGTTAGCTACGCCACGCAAATAAGCGACTTCGTCGTTTATTTACGCAGCTATGCTAATCCTCGAAATATCCCTATGCTGGAAACCACTTACTTTTTTAACGTGCTTTTAATTCACAACTTTCTGCGCTTTGCTACATCAGCCAGACAATCGCCCTTGGCGCTTATCCGTCTGATTATGCAAATCCTCAAAAGCTAACCGTGAATTAACGCACTTACTTTTTTACCAGCTTGCTTTTTTGACGCCTGGGATTTGGCCTTTGTGAGCTAATTCCCGGAAATTGATCCGGCTCATGCCGAATTTACGCATAAAACTTCTTGGTCGGCCATCAATTAAGTCCCGGTTACGTAGACGCACTGGACTTGAATCCTTTGGTAGTTCTGCTAAAGCAGCGTAGTCGCCTTCCGCTTTTAAAGTCGCGCGTAGATCCGCATATTTTGCGACCAATGCGCGTTGTTTTGCTAATTTTGCAATCTTTGATTTCTTAGCCATTAAATGGCCTCCTTCTATTATTAGTATTATTGCTATCTCCCTCAGAAAATAGCCTGATTAGACACCCAATTCAGCTATCCTATACCAAACTGACTCGAAATTCAATTAAAAAGACTTACAAAAAGTAACTATATTCTAATTGCAACGATTTCGCTCCCCTATGCTATACTTTAACTAAGATTTCGCTCAGAAAGGAACTTCTATATGGCACAGAAAAATATTCTCCAGTACTTGCTCCTCGGTCTATTAAATCAGGCGCCCAAAACTGGATACGACCTCAAACGCGTTTTTGAAAATGAAATTGGTGAATTTTGGCAGGCCAAACACAGTCAAATCTATCCCGAACTAAAACGCCTTGAAACCGAAGACCTGATTACCCATATCGAACTCATTTCTGGCACTAAACTCATGAAGAAACAATACACAATTACCCCTAGTGGCGTTAGTTATTTCAACGAGTGGCGCTACTCACCCACCAGTGAAATTCTCGCTAGCAAGGATGAATTCATCCTCAAACTCTATTTTATCGAATCAAAAAATGATCAACATTTACCTGCTATGTTTGCGGAACAAACAACCTTGCACACCGATAAGCTCACCCATTTATTGGCCCGCAAAGCGCTTGTCTTCCCTAACCAAGCAACGATTACTGCCAATTATGGCCACTATCTGATTTTAGAACATGCGATTAATCGTGAACAGGATTACCTAAAATGGCTTGCCACCGCTGATTGCTAATCTTTTTAATCCACCCTTAACAAATCTCAGATAAGTGCTATGCTATAAGAAGAAGTAAATCAAGTTAGGCTGTTTTTTCATTTGTATACGTTATAATAACGCGCTTGTACAGGTGGTCAGTTGACCAATTGTATGGGCGCTTTTTATTTTGACGGCAAATTACAAGTTTAATCCGAACAAGCCCGGAATCTTTCAATGGCAGTCTGTTGATGATGTATTTTTAATGGTCGTTGATTAATTAGTTCAAGTGC
>NZ_JAMQEX010000016.1:0-49879 GCF_033176295.1 Latilactobacillus sp. | reverse complement strand
AGTAATCACTCCCTATATTGGTTGGAATTAGCTACTACCATTGTAAGTGATTGCTTTGGGCTTTTTAATTTCTGTTCGGATTAATTATAGAATTTGCCTGACTAAACAACTTAGACTTTAACAAACACAGGAGGAACATTATTTTAAAGCGTAAGAATGTTGATAAAGTCGTCTTTATCCCCACGATGTTATTGTTCGGGATTGTCTCCGCATTTCTAATGTTAGGAGGTGACACACTCCAGCACTCTATTTCGCAATTATTGGACACGATGACGTCCCATTCCCAATGGCTCTACATAGGTATTTATATTATTAACTTCATCTTTTTAGTTTGGTTGGGCTGTAGTCACTATGGCCGGATTCGTTTGGGCCAACCTAACGAAAAACCTGAATATAACGATTTTCAATGGGGTAGCATGGTTTTTGCCACTGGGATTGATGCCAGCATCTTAATGCTCAGCACCACGGATCCACTCCAATACTTACAAAATCCACCATTTGGCGCTAAGCCCTTTTCAGCAGCGGCTTACCGCTACGCTAACGTCTGCGGTCAGTTTAACTGGGGACCAATGGCCTGGATGATTTTTGCCACCGCCACAATTGCGATTGGCTATGCACTCTATGTTAAGAATTTACGCGTTCAACGCTTGAGTGCCGCCATCGATTTATTAGAAGGCCCTCAAACTTACAAAAAGGTTCTCCGCCAACTCATCGACTTCATTGTCGTCTTCGGGATTATGGGCGGAATCGGCTCTTCAATTGGGATGGAAATCCCCGTCATTTCTAAAGTCCTTAGCACGATGACTGGTTTTTCAGATACTATCTGGTTAAAACTAGCCTTGTTCGTTGTTTTATTCATTCTCTTCACTTTAACCGTCTACGCTGGGTTAAATAAAGGGATCAAGAAACTGAGCGCTTGGCATATTTACACCGCGATTGGCTTTTTATTACTCGTTTTATTAATCGGCCCCACCCGTCATCTGATTGGTGCTGAAGGTCACAATCTTTTCCATCTATTTGGTAAATTTGGGCAACTCAGTTTAAACGCAACTGGTTCTGATAGCCATTTCGCCCAACACGAAATGCTCTTTTATTGGGGTTGGTGGTTATCTTACATGCCTGTGATGGGCTTGTTCATTGCCCGCATCTCTCGTGGCCGGACTATTCGCCAAGTGCTACTTGGGATGGCCACTTATGGTGCGCTTAGTTGTATGAGTTTTTACGCCATCCTCGGCGGTTACGCCCTCTTCTTACAAAGTTCCGGTCAAGTTGACCTTGTTACTTTATTGAACACACAAGGCCAAGCCGCCGTTATCGCGGCCGTCATTACGACACTTCCTTGGAAGATTGTCATGCTCGCGATTTTCTGTCTATCTTGTTTCATTTTCCTAGCCACGACCATTTCATCATCAGCCTTCATCGTTTCGTCATTTACTAGTCTTGAATTGAAAATTGGCGAACAACCTAACCGTTGGAATCGGATGGCTTGGGTTGTCATTTTCATTTTATTTTCACTCGGAATTGTACTCGTCGGTAGTTTCCAAACCGTTCAAGCGGTTTGTGTGATTGCGGGCTTCCCACTGATTTTTGTCTGTGCATTGTTACTCGTTTCGATTTTCCATGCCGTCCATAACGGTGAAATTCCGATCGAAATTGAAAATGAAGAAACTTCTCATTTTCTGAAAAAAAAACTTACGCCAAAATTTTTTATGTGATACGGTTATATCTGTTAACTTTTCAGAAAGAAGGAAATTGATATGCCTACCAATAAAAAAGAAGGTATTATTTTTACAACATTAATGTGTTTCTCAATGGTACTTGGAATGAGTATCTATAACTTATTATTACACGGGAGTTTTTCATTTGTCGCTTTAATCACCGGCTTGATTCCTGGCTTCATCGTAGCTTTCATCCTCGATGTTTTCGTGATCGGCGTACTCGCTAAAAAAATTGCATTCAGCTTACCACTTAATAAGGACAATAAATTAGTCATGATTTTAACAATTTCATGTTTGATGATTCTTGGTATGGTCACATGTATGTCACTCTTCGGTGTATTAATCGAAGGTGGGATTCCAAACGATCTCGGCGGTGCTTACAGACACGCTTGGGCAATGAACATTATCGTTGCCTTACCACTTCAATTAATCGTAGTGGGACCATTCTCACGTGCGATTCTTGGCAAAATCCAAGCAAACGCAGCAACTGCAGAAACAGCTGAATAAAAAAGAAAGTGTGTTTGAAACGGTTTGACGAGTGACACTAAGCGCAGAAGTCAGTTTCAATAAGCACATTTGAATAGTAAAAAGGCGTTAGGGCAAAATTACATCTGCCCTAACGCCTTTTTACTATTTTAATACCTTTTGAATGGCCGCTAATTCTTCAGGTGCAAACGTTAAGTTGTCTAACGCATGCACACTATCTTGAAGTTGACTCAATCTAGAAGCACCCACCAAGACACTCGCAACGGTTGGTTGTTGCAAGTTCCAAGCAAGCGCCATTTCAGCCAATGATTGACCACGTTGTTGCGCAATTTTATTCAGTTCTTGAACAGTGCTGATTGTTTGGTCGACCTTTTCAGGTGATAAGAATGGACTATCTGGACGGGCAGCACGTGAATCCGCTGGAATCCCATTTAAATAACGGTTCGTCAACATGCCTTGAGCTAATGGGCTAAACGTAATTGCGCCTAAACCTTCTTCAGCCAAGACATCGGTTAAGCCATCTTCAATCCACCGATCCAACATATTGTAACGTGGTTGGTGAATAATAAATGGTGTGCCAAGTTCTCTAAAAATTTTGGTAATCGCTTTTGTTTGTTCAGCGGAATAATTGGAAATTCCGATATATAAAGCCTTCCCTTGATGGACTAATAAATCCAACGCCCGCGCCGTTTCTTCAATCGGCGTCTCAGGATCTGGTCGATGACTATAGAAAATATCGACATAATCTAATTGCATCCGTTGCAATGATTGGTCACAACTAGCGATTAAATTCTTTTTTGAACCCCATTCACCGTAAGGGCCGGGCCACATATAATAACCCGCCTTAGACGAAATAATCATTTCATCCCGATATTGCTTCAAGTCTGAGTGCAAAATCCGACCAAAGTTTTCTTCCGCGCTACCGGCTGGTGGACCATAATTATTCGCTAAATCAAAATGTGTAATGCCCATATCAAAGGCCCCAAAAATAATTTCTTTTTGAGTAGCCACTTTATCTGTTTCACCAAAGTTATGCCATAACCCTAATGAAATTGCAGGTAATTTCAACCCAGAATGGCCGACACGCCGGTAGATCATATCGTCATACCGCGTTTCTTTTGCGTTATACATGCTTAAACGCCCTCTTTATCTGTATTTTTATGCAATCGGTTACATACGATAGTATACCATTTTCTATTAAAATAAAAAAACATCTCTTATTAAAATTAAGAGATGTTTCTTTCCTAAAAATACATACCAACAATCGTACCAGTCAGCATGGAAGCCATTGTAGCACCTAACAATAATTTCATAGTAAATTTCGCAACAACAGCACCTTGTTTCTGATCAATTGCTTTGATTGATCCTGAAATAATACCAATCGTTCCAAAATTTGCAAAACTAACTAGATAAGTCGAGATAATGGCTGTTGCTTTTGGACTCAAGGAATGTGCAATCTGTGATAAATTCCCCATTGCAACAAACTCATTTGTAATTAACTTCGTGGCCATTAAGCTTCCAACCTTAACAATATCGTCAGCTGGCACACCAATAACAAATGCGACAGGTGCAAATACCCAACCAATAATATCAGTGAAAGTGACATTAAAGAAAAAGCCAAATGTATTGTTTAAAAACGTTACTAATGATACAAATCCAATTAACATTGCTGCTACGGTTAAGGCAAGTTGAAAACCATCAACAATATAATTACCTAAAACTTGGAAGAATGGTTCCTTTTCAGTGGAGAGATGAGCTTCTATCGTTTTTTGATCCTCTACTTCTGGTTCATACGGATTAACAATACATGAAATAATAAGGGCTGAAAAAATATTTAAGAAAACAGCGACAACAACAAATTTACCGGGAACCATTTTCATATAAGAAGCCAACATTGCCGCACTTACCGCTGACATTGCGGATGCGCAGATTGTATATAAACGTTGTGGTGATAAATTAGGAATTCGTTCCTTAATTGTTAGAAAAACTTCAGGTTGCCCCAAAACAG
Source organism: Latilactobacillus sp. (assembly GCF_033176295.1). Lineage (NCBI taxonomy): Bacteria > Bacillati > Bacillota > Bacilli > Lactobacillales > Lactobacillaceae > Latilactobacillus > Latilactobacillus sp. The sequence goes on along the minus strand of NZ_JAMQEX010000016.1, from coordinate 45,667 downwards.
CTGTTGAAACTGCAAAATAACTTTCTAATTCACCCATTCCTGATAATTTATTAATGCCTTTTCCTAACCATTTAATAATAAATGGTAAGACCTTAATATAGTTCAAAATGCCGACTAACGCCGAAATAAATACAATTGGCATCAATACGTTGAGGAAGAAGACTGAAGCGCCACTCTTAATTACAACGCCACCAAAAACAAAATCGACGCCACCTGCAGCTTGCCCCATTAACCAACTAAAGAAATTAGAAATACCTGCCAACACTTTAACCCCACCTGATGTATGTAAACACAGGAAGGAAATCACAAATTGGGTAACTAATAAAATACCAATTTGTTTATATCTAATTTTCTTTCGGTTGGAACTGACTAACCAACCAATCGCAAATATAAAGACTAATCCGACTATCCCCATTAATATACTCATAATAACCTCCACTTTCAGTTATCTAGCCAAAGTTTTTCAATAACATCATTGCGCCCTCTTGATCAATTTGCTTAGGTGTATTTCCCGCAAAACGTTCATTAACGACACTTTCTATATTAGTTAGTAATTCATCTTCTGAGATATTAAAATCAGTGAATGGCTTCATCCCAAGAACTTTATCTCTAAATTCACGATATTGAATAGCCGTAATTCTACCGATTTCGGTATCTGTTGGATCTGCGGGGTATTCAGCGCCCAAAATCAAACCAATTTCTTTTACTTTTTTACTTCTAACTGGTGCAATAAATTGAAGTACCCCAGGCAACGCATAAGCACAAGCCATTCCATGGGGCATATGGTACTTAGATCCAATCACATGTGCAACGGAATGACCAGCATGTGTCCCTGCATTATTTAGCATCCAACCACCTAGTGTAGCAGCGACCATCACACGTTCACGTGCTTCTCGATCCTGTCCATCTTCAATTACCTTAGGTAAGTATTTGACTAGTAAATACATAATTTTTTCGCAAATCGCATCTGTGACAGGACTCGCTAAGGTTGATGTATAACCTTCTGCCGCGTGTGAAAATGCATCTAAGCCCGTTGCAATTGTCATCCCTTTAGGTAATGTCATTACTAATTCAGGGTTCAAAACTGCAAATTCACTAACTGCGTTATTCGCTAACACCGCTAATTTGGTCTGATTTTCTGTATCCGTAACGATTAATGCATTCGATAATTCACTCCCCGTACCAGAAGTTGTTGGTACTGCTATCAATCCGGGGCAATCTTTTATTTCGTTACTTGCTGTGACGTATTCGCTAATTTTGCCACCATTTATACGAACGATATTAATTCCTCTAGCAACATCAATGGCACTGCCACCGCCAATTGCAATTAAACTATCACAATCTTGCGCCTTAAAAAATTCAGCACCTTCATCCACCACAGTTGTTGGCGGATCAGAAACGACTTTATTATAGATAGAGAATTGAATATTGTTCTCCGTCAATTTAACTTGCAATCTTTTTACAATTGCAACTTCTTTTAAAAAACTATCCATAACAATTAATGGCTTTTTATATTGTGTTTCTTTCAAAATACTCAAAATCGTTTTAGGTAAATCATCGGTTACTAATACTTTGGTCTTTTGAACTAATTTATAATCCATTTTATCCTCCTAAATTCTCTCACCGTATAACAATTGGCTAAATAATTGGCTTAAATATTGAATTGCTGGTCCTGTTGTTAATGCCGTCAGAATTGTGATTGCACCAAACCGACCACCCAACAAAACGCCAGCAATAATCAAAACAACATCCATTGTTATTTTCGAACGGCGAATACTCCAGCCTGTTTTGTCCCGGAGTGTTAACATTAATCCGTTAAAAGGATCGACACCGATGTTACTAGCAACAAATAGGCTAATCCCTAAATAATATAAAGAACAACCAACTAGACCAGCTAACCCTCGTATCCATAGCGTATTACCTACAAAAACGACGGTATACAGATAACTACCTATGCTGATAAAAAAGCCATAGGGTACAAGATAGATAAGTGTTCCGACATTAATATATTTCCGTCCAAAGAAAAACAAAATAATGATCAAACCAGTATTAATATAATTGGAAGCCACGCCTAACTGCGCATGTGAAAGCTGAGCAGCTTGTCGAATACCATCATAAATAATTCCTACCGGATCATTACCTAGTTGTGTGTTGTTATTAATCGCTACTCCAACACAGACTAAAAATACACCAATGATCGCAGTTGCCATTTTCTTTAGCGATACCGTCTTAAAACTTGTCCATATTATTTTCAATTTTTATAAGCCAACTTCTGCAGCAGCCTTATCTGCTCTTTCACAGAATTCACGCACCTTATCGATATCTTTTTCCATACGACCGCCATCATATTTAATACTTGTCTTTGTTAATGAATCAACGCCATAAGGTTTAATTTCCTTAATACACTCTTCAACATTATCTGGTCCTAAGCCGCCAGCAATAATAACTGGAATATCTACATTAGCAACAATTGCCGCATCAATTGACCAGTCATGTGTTAATCCACTAGCACCAATTCCTGTATCTGCAGCTAAACCAGAATCTGTTAATAAGTAATCTGAGAATTTTGCATATTCTTTAGCACGTTCCACCGCTTCCGGTCCATCTACTAAAACGGCTTGCATTAATTCTGTTTCCGGGCAAACCGCTCTCAATTGATCTCTAAACGCTTGATCTGCAGTATATTCCATCCCAGCAATGTGCAGGATATCTGGACGAACCCGTTTCGCAATATCTAACATTTCTTTAGGATCTTTATTCAACATGATTGCCACTGTTACAACGCCACGTCTTTTGGCTTCAGCAAAAATTTTATCAACAGTTTCTAATGGCACTCGATGCGCTGGTACACCACCATCTTGCATTGGTACAAGCCCAATATGATCGGCACCTGCCTCCATCGTTTTTACGCTTTCATCATAAGTAATAAGTGAATAAATTTGTTTTTTAATCATTAGTAAATCCTCCAAAAATTAATTTTTTACTGCTTGTCGACAACGATCAATAACATTTTGCGCAGTTAAATGTGATGAAACGGCTGAAGCACTTCCCACCGTAATACTTGAAGCAGCTTGCGCATATTGACCAATCTCTTTTAAAGAAGCCTTTTTACCAAAGTGATAATATGCCCAAGCAATGGTTGCCATGCTACAATCCCCAGCACCATTACAACTTATAATTGGTACCTTAATAATTGGCACTAGTACTGTTTGACTTTCATCTGCACATAGAATACCGTGTGCGCCAAGCGAGATAAAAACATGACGAATTCCTTGGTTAACTAAATATTCTGCTGCCATTTTAGCTGAGCTTTCATCGGATATTTTAATTCCAGTTAGAAGTTCTGCTTCCATTTCATTAGGTTTAAACGTATCAATTTTATTTAAAACGTTTTCAAAACGACGTGCTTTAGCAACTGAAACCGGATCAACATACATCGGCACTTTCAAATGATCTGCCAACCATTCAATTGATTCTTGTGGAATATTAGCATCCACAATACATAAAGTAGCCTGATTAATTACCGCTAATCGTTCCTTTAAAAAATCAGGAGTAATATTATTAACGATACTCATATCATTAATTGCCGCTAACATGTCTCCTGAGCCATCAGTTACATAAAGATAGGTTGAACTATTAGCGCCTTTAATTTCAGCTGCATAATCTAAATTGATCTTATTTGTTTCACATTCTCGATGTAATATTGCACCGTATTGATCGTCTCCGTAAACCGTCATCAGATACGTTGGTACACCTAAATTGGCTAGATTATGTGCAATATTTTGTCCAACACCACCAACGGATAGGTTAACCTCACCAGGATTAGAATCACGTTCAATAAAATCCTTGCCTGGCATACCTGCAATATCCATATTCAACCCGCCAACGACTACAACATATTTATCTTCCATTTCGACACCTCCGTCTCTTTATCTCCTGTATGCAAATTCATTATAAAACGCTTACAACTATTTGTAAACACTTTTTTATAAAATAAACTTTTGTTTATCAAAATTGACCTACAGTAGTTAATAACCTATACTTAAGCTACTTACTAATTAGATGGGGACTGGATTAGCATGACAAAACGCGAAGAAGAAATTTTAAAAATAATTAAAGAAAATCCATTAATTTCACAACAAGAACTGGCCGATAAATTCGGTTTAACAAGATCTGGCGTCGCTGCCCATATTTTTAACCTCACCAAAAAAGGTTACATTGCCGGCAAAGGTTATATTATTAACGAGCCAAATTTTGTAACCGTTATTGGTGGCGTTAATATTGATATCCTAGGATTAACCGATACAACACTTATTCAACAAAATTCTAATCCTGGGCATATCACTTTTTCTTTAGGTGGAGCTGGTTATAATATTGCCCATAATTTAACAAAACTTGCAGTTCCAAATTATTTTATTACGGTTTATGGTGATGATCTGAATGGGCAAAAATTTGAAGAAGATGCTCAAAAAAATCATCTCGCTATCCAGCATTCAAAAAAAATACCTGATAAAAGTACATCTTCTTATCTTTACGTCAATGATCCAGATGGCACCCTGAATGTAGGTGTCGATGACATGGGAATTTATGACGATATCACGCCCGATTTCCTTAGTGAACGACTAGCCACAATCAATACTTCCGCTTACTGTATTATTGATACTAACCTACCTGAAAAGACAATCGACTGGCTATTTGACAATTGCAAAGTACCTATTTTTGTTAAAACTGTTTCACTCAATAAAAGTTATAAATTACAAAACGTACTTTCTAAAATAGATACATTAATGACAACTGATAAAGAACTTGCAATGCTAACTAACTCATCTGTGACTGATGCTAAAACTGCTGAAAAAAGTGCCAAAAAGCTACTAAAAAAAGGCATAGAACATATTTATGTTCTAATGCCTCATACTGGATTATTTTATATTGATAATCGAAACACTAAATTAATCGCTGGTATTCCAATCAAGCGTGTTAACAATAATGGCGCCAGTGCCGCGTTAACAGCCGCAGTAGTTGATAGCCGCTTAAACAACCTAGGTTGGGAAAAAACAACACAGATCGCTTACACCGCTGCCCTAATTTGTATGGAAAGCGCCAAAAGCGTTAACCCGTTATTGTCAAAAGATTATCTTCTTAAAACCGTAACCCGTTACTTAGAAAGTTAGCCAATCGTCCGCAACGCATCTTCAACTAGACCCCAGAATTTAGCATGGTCTAATTTAACAGCGACTGATGTTTGGCAATCTTCAGGGATTGGATAGCTGAAATCAGCGACAGTCATCCCGCGCGTCAATGTCCCGTTGAGTTCAATATCAACTGGGACTTTTTTAGTAGTCATGACGGTTGGATCAATCACATAGGCTACCGCACATGGATCATGAACTGGAGGAGCATCGAAGTTTTGGCCCTTCTTGTACATATCGCGGAAGAAGGCCAATAGATCGACAACAAATGCCGATGTTTCAGTATGGATGGCCTTAATTTCTGACACAATATCAGGTGTCGCTAAGGCTTGATGGGTTAAGTCTAGGCCAACCATCGTGACTTGCCAGCCCGCATTGAAGACAATCTTAGCGGCTTCAGGATCAAACTTAATATTAAATTCAGCAACAGAACTCGCATTAGCTTCGTGGTAACCGCCACCCATGAGGACTACTTCTTTAACCCGGTCGATAATCTTAGGTTCTTTGCGTGCTGCCATCGCAATATTCGTTAAAGCACCAGTTGGCACCAACGTAATTGTTTTAGCTGGATGACTCATAATTAAATCGATGATTAAATCGACTGCATGAATTTTTTCAAGTTCGACAGTGGGTTTTGGCAAAACAACGCCGTCTAGTCCAGATTCACCGTGGATATCTGCTGCAACCTTAATTTCTTCAATCAAGGGGCGTGAACACCCAGCGGCAATTGGCACATCATGCATACCAATCATTGTCGCAACAGCTAATGCATTGCGTGTTACCTTAGTTAACGTTTGATTAGCAGCAACTGTCGTAACCGCTAGCAAATCGATTTCAGGATTCCCGTGAGCAAGCATCATTGCGACTGCGTCATCATGCCCAGGATCACAATCGAGAATTATTTTCTTCGTCATTATTAATACCTCCACTTTAAATAACTATCGTTTACATTATCACTATAACGGTGAAGCGCTTACTTGTCAAATCACTATTGGATTTCCTAATAAAAAATCAGCTAAATCACAAGCAATTAATAACAAGCATCTAAAAAACAGCTCACCAAAATTGGTGAACTGTTTTGCATTAAACATTAATTAAAAAACTTTATTATTTTGCTGCACGTTTAACGTATGTGCCTTCTTGGGTGTTAATTTCTAAGACTTCATCAGCACTGATGAAATCAGGCACACTAACCACTAAGCCTGTTTCCATTGTTGCTGGTTTACCAGAACCTGTAACTGTTGCCCCTTTAATAGAAGGTTGTGTTTCAACAACGCGTAAGTTAACAGTTGTTGGTAACGTAACACCGATGACTTCTGAACCGAAGAATTGAATCTTGCAGTTCATGTTTTCTAATAGGTATTTCAATTCTGCTTCAATGGCTGAAGTTTGAATTTCATATTGTTCATATGTTTCAAGATCCATGAAGAAAGCCACGTTATCTTGTGTATATAAATATTGAACATCTTTAGTGTCAATCATTGCTTGTTCAACTTTAACTTCTGGGCGCATTGTTGTTTCAACAATTGAACCAGTCCGTAAGTCACGCAATTTCACACGCATAACAGTATTACCCTTACCTGGTTTGTGGTGATTTGCTTCCAAAACTTTAATTAATTTGCCGTCTTGTTCAAACGTCATACCTGCTCTAAGATTTACTGCTTCAATCATATTATTAATCTCCTTTGTTAAAAAAGTACTCACTTATAACTTTACCAAATGAAAGCCGTTTAATCTAGCTAATCTGGTAGTTTAATTTACTCAATATCTAATTTTTGAACAGTTTCACTTGATTTTGGCGTGTAGTGCTGATACATCTTCGTCACTGGCACCGTTGGCAAGCCTTTTTGACTCAGATAAATAGTTGGTTTTAAATATTTTTTGTTAGCCGGTTGTTTTAATTGATAAGTTTCAATCTTCAATGGATTTTTAACTTTTCCTTGATCTTGACCATTAAATTGAACTTTAGAAAGTGGCAAACTGATGGTTGCTTGATCTACTTTGAAATAAGCACGGTCTTGCTGACTCCCTAAATATTGAACTGACTGATTATCTGTCTTCTTATAGAAGCGATTAATCTGTTTCATACTATGTTGGTCAACGAGTTTAACGGTTGGTTGATCCGTCTTAAATAGGTTCAGCCCGTCTAAATCAGCCCGAACACTTTGCGCACTCATCATTAACCAGACAATCACGACAATACTGATAAAATAAACAATGTGTAAGCTTAAACTGCTAGCAGCATGAGATAAATTAAAAGTATAGCGATCTTCAAGTTCCTTATCCATAACTTGGCGTTTAATCTGGAAAGCAATTAATTTATATGAAACATACCAGATAATCAATGCGACCACCGTTGAGCCTAAGGCCATCAAGATTGTCTTATTAAGAATTTCCGAATCCGTCATTAACGGGTTAAAACCACTTACGATTTTAGCGGTGACACTTCCGAGAACGAGAATGACCACCATTTGTAAAACAAAAAAACGCGTTCTAATGCTTTTACTGATTGCGGTTGGTGTAACTGTTGCCGTTTGTTTCTTCATGCGTGTATCCTCCCTTATTAAGCTACCTATATTTTAGCATAATCCCCCACTCAAAGGCGCTAAAAGTAAACGCCATAAATTAAAGAAAGCACTTTCCTTCTCTGCTTCTTTTCAATATGATACGCTTGAACTAATCAAATGGAGGTGTTTCTATGTTATATCCAGATAGTTTAACGCAGTTACTCACAGATTCAAGTCAGCCTGTTGTTTCATTATTCATTAACTTAGATACAGGTGGTCAAGCACTTAGCGCCAACAAAATAAAACTGAATAGTTATGCTAAACAGATTCGTGACCAACTACTTGCCAATCATCCCGATCAAGCAGGCCTTTTAAAACAAGTTGAAGCCTGCTTATCGATTGCCCCCCAAGAACTCGCTCATGTGCAATCAATTGCCTTCTATATTACTGAGAATAAATGCTACCATCTCATTTTGCATTATCCAATTAATAGCGAATACTTTACGATTGATGCGCATCCAGATTTACGGCCATTAAGTTCCGAACTGGCCCTCAGTTTAAATGGCACGATTTTAAACCTCAACAAAACGAGCTTCAGTCTTAAAACCATTCAACAAAACGTGATTCGCGACTACCCATTACCAGCTGATGCGCCAACAACGATTGAAAAAGGCATTGGGACTGACCGTAAAGGTGAAGTGGTCCAAGGCTTCTCAAGTCCAACCCACAGTTACGTGGTCAAGGATAATGAACAACTCATCGATCAAACCAACTATTTCCGCGTAATTGATCGCTATCTCACCGAACTACTCCCACAAAAGGCCCCTATTTATGTGGTGACCTTACCTGGTAATCTCAATCTCTTCAAAGAACTCGCAACAAACGTGAATTACCAATTAGACCAAACCATTCAGACCTCTCCAGAATCGTTGACGGATGATGAATTACTAACCACCTTACTAAAAGATGGCCGTCACAGCTTACGTCAAGAAGCTCTTGCTTTAGCAGAGCGAGCAACTAACACTTACCACAGCGATCCTGAATTGGGGAATCCCGATATTATTTTATCGCGGATCAACAACCGGCAATTGACCGCACTAATTGTGCCCACCGCACTAACGCCATCTCCAACCATTAGCGCTGATCAGATACCAGTCCTCAACAGCTTGCTGGTGGCCGCGGTTAAAACCGGTCTTGCGCTTTATCCCGTACCGGTTGAAAACCTGCCAACTGGCTTAATTGCACTTGGCTTCTAATCAATGTCCTCCCTTTACACGTGCCAATACAACAACGTATATTCAAGCGTTGTCGTACTGGCACGTGTTTTTTTGTTGATGAATAATCGGTCCAAATAAGCCTTTAGCAATACTTGCGGTACTTCCGCATAATAAGCTTCTAAAAATGCCCGGTCGAAAGTCTCGGTTGTTTGATATTGAAACTTTTGTTGCCGAACTTGATAGCCAGCACTTGTTAACAGTTTAGCCACCGCCGGGATAATCGTTGGCTCGATATTGGGGTTTTCTTCAGCAATCCCAAAGTGTTGTTCCAGTGGCGCAAATAAATCATCGCTATTCTGCGTTAGCCGTAAAAGACCACACCACTGCCGACTTTTTTGCGTAATGTTGAGTAGTGTTTCGTCCGCCGTTACCGCCGGGTTGAGTGCCATCCACACTAAATCATAACTTTGATCTGGGGTTTGTTGGCAAAAATCGGCCACCGATTGTTGTTGATAAGTCACTGATCGCGGCTCCGATAGCGCTTGGTTTTCCACCTGTGCATAACGCAACATCTGTTCTGAGATATCCACAATTGTGTATTGTTGACTATTTTGCGCGAGTATTGGTAGATACCTGCCGCTACCACCGCCTAAATCGACAACCGAATTGGTTGGCAACAAGCGCTGTTCTGTTAAAAATCTTTCAATATCGGTCACAATCGGCACTTGCGATTCCTTTTGAATTTGATAGTATTCCGCCGCAAAATTATCCCAAAATTCAGCCACTTCATCCATGCGCTTATTCCACTTCCTTCTATATAATTGCATTTAGCTTACCATAATTAGGCCCTAAAAAGGCGTTGAGACCATGTTACTTTGTCTCAACGCCTTTTTTTCGTGTTCTGTTAACGCACTACCAATACCGGTACCGGTGCGTATTTAGCCATATAGGCTGCTTGGCTCCCAAAATATTTTGCGATGCCTTCTTTGGCTTTTGAGCCGATAATCAATAAATCGGGTTGGACCTTTGGAATCACCTCTTTAATAATCGCTTCGCCTGGTTCCCCTTCAGCGATTACTGCTCTGACGTTTTTGACCCCTTCAGCCCGCGCTTGTTCCTGATAATCTAAAGCATGTTTTTCCAAATCATTATATTGACCGTGGATATAATCTTTATTCAAAGCCTGGTAGACATTCAACTCATCATTTTCTAGCACCGATACAATGACTAATTCTAAATCATCCTTAACGGCCCGTTTAATCGCATATTCAAAGGCTAATAGCGCATCTGCTGAATCATCCACGCCGACTAATACCCGTCTCATATTTAAAATTGACATCTTAACCCCTCCTCAAGTTATTCCGCAGCTTGAGCCGCGAGTTGCTGTTCAAATCGTTGATTACCTTTATATAATTCAACAATCATCCAGACCAATAGGGCTAAAACAGCTGCAATTAAAACATAGGCGATTTTATCCGCTAATGCTAATTGGGCCGCTGTTGCCTGATCGCCGAAGAACGCTTCGATTTGACCCGGTAAGCCCAACATATTTAAGTAAGTTAAACCAATGACGGATAACCAACCCAACACGCGAATCACGAGTGAGTTTTTGAACCGATCACCCATTTCAACCCGACTATCGGTAAACATCAATAGTGGTAACATTGAAAATGGTAAGGCAAAAGCTAGGAAAACTTGGGAATTATTCATTAACGTATTCAAAGCTTGATGTTCTTCCAATGGTGGCTTGTTGCTGGTCATCATGACACAAATTAATACGGGAATCACTGATAACAAGCGCGTTACTAACCGCCGTAACCAAAGTGGCATCCGTAAATGAACGAAACCTTCCATAATCACTTGACCAGTTAAAGTCCCTGTAATGGTTGAATTTTGACCAGAAGCTAACAAGGCCACTGCGAATAAAGTTGATAGAATCCCGGTCCGCGCAACGCTCGCTAGAATCCCGTTGCTCATTGTTGATGTATCAGATAAAGCTTCAAATAATCCGAAGAATGACGGATCTTTGACCGCACCCGTTTTGAAGACGGCAACACCCATGATTAACAAGAGTGCGTTAACGAAAAAGGCCATCGTCAATTGAATATTTGAATCCCATGTTGAAAACCGAACAGTTTGCGCAACTTGTTCTTCGTTGTTGCGATCAATCTTCCGCGTTTGTGAAATGGCAGAATGGAGATAGAGGTTATGCGGCATCACTGTGGCACCGATAATCCCTAGCGCACCTGTTAGTGGTGACATCCCGCCAACATTTGGTGTCGTGGCGAATGTTTTAGCAGTTGGTACTAACCCAACAATTACCCCTGCCCAATCAGGATTTGATAGCGCAACTTCATAAGCAAAGACAACAAAAATCACGACGATTAACGCCACAACAATTGCTTCAATTTTTCTAAAACCAACTTTTGTTAATAATAATAATAGCATGACATCTAAAATCGTAATAAAGACCGCAATCACTAACGGAATATTAAACAGTAAGTACAGCGCAATTGCCGCCCCAATCACTTCGGCAATATCGGTCGCCATAATGGCTAATTCCGTTAAAATCCATAACACAATCCCCAACGATTTACTGGTTCGTGCTCTGATAGCTTGCGCCAAGTCCATTTGAGTTACAATGCCTAACTTAGCCGCCATATATTGTAACAACATCGCGATTAAACTAGACACCAAAATCACGGACATCAACAGGTATTGGAAACTCTGCCCACCTGTAATTGAGGTTGACCAATTACCTGGATCCATATACCCCACTGCCACTAATGCACCCGGTCCTGAATAGGCCAACAACGTTTTCCAAAATGTTTTACCCTCAGGTACTTCAACTGTCCCATTAATTTCTTCCAGAGATGGCCCGTTAGCATATTCAATCAACTTATGCTTTTTGGGTCCCTTAACTTTATTCATCACACACACTCCCTTTTTTTATTCCTTGTAACACGTTTATTGTACACCGATTTAATTCAAAGTAAATAAAAAGTTAGCAAAGCCTAACTTTTTATTATGCTTAACCACATTAAAAAAGCAGCCCCCACTAAAGGAGACTGCCCGTTATTAATCTTTAATCATCTAACTCAGTATCGATCACTTCACCAGTCGTGGCATCGATCTTCACCTGCATCTTTTGGTGCTTTTGTCGCCCTTCAATTTCCCAATAAACAACGCCATCATCTTTTTCAAGCGTTGCTTCCAAGACATCGCCGCCAAAATAGTGTTGGGCTTTTTTCTGAGCAGCTTCAAGCGTCATTAACGATTTAAAATCGAATCGTTCTTTTTGACGGGCGACACCGTTTTGTTCATCGGTATCTAAGGTTTCTTTCGTTAAATGGCTAATATCACCTGTTTGACTATCAATCTGCATTGCGAGTTCTTCAGTATCGCTCAAACCAGTCAAGCGATAAACTGTTTTGTTCAGTTGCTTTTTTAGCTGCAATTCTGAAATATCCGCGTTTGGATACTGCTGTTTAAACAACTCACGTGCCTTTTCAAGACTCACTTTCGGTTGGAGCTTAGTTGGTGTTTGTTGCTTAACCGTGGTCGCTTTTTTAGTTGACGCTGTTTGCTTAGCTTGTTGATTTGAGCAACCCGCTAGCAACGCTATGGTTAATAAACCGATAAGTAGGGGGGATTTTTTCATGATCAAACCTCGCTTTACTTTAGTATACTTAATTATAACATTTTACTAATCAAAAAAATGGTTTGCCACTTTCGCGACAAACCACTTGATTAGATTTTTTTATGGGGATTCACCTGTAAAATTAACAACGTCACGAGTAAAAAGACGGCTGATAAAATAATGGTCCGTTCGCCCAGTAATGAGACACAAAGGCCGGTCATCACTGCACCTAATGTAAAGCTAATAATGATTCTTAGAATTTCCCAAGCTTTCTCAAGCGCTTGGGCATTCTTTTTAAAAATGCCATCGTATAAACTTTCTGCGAGTGTCCGGACGTTCCCGGTCATCATCAATGAGGTGAATGGTCCCCCATTTAATTCCCGGAATTCTTGTAATTGTGCGGCGGCAATCATCGACACTGATGCGCTCGCCAACAAGTCTGGAATATATGGCGAGATCCCTGCAATCACCGTTAAAACGGCAATTTCAACCCCTAGGATTAACCGTTGCCGTTTGTTAATGGAATCGGCCTCCTTGAAATGATGTTGCACAACCCGCGTTAAAATCGTCCCTAACATAAAGGCCAAAATGGGCGTAATATGCTGGATTAATACCGACCATTTCATTTGACCAATGTGCGTCCCCAACAAAATTAGGTTCCCCGTTTGTAAGCCGGCAAAGACTTGTCCGTACACTAAAAAGGTATAGGAGTCAAAGCCCCCTGCGGCAGCTAATAACCCACCGTATAGTACTTTGTCACTTGTTGCCATTTTATCTGTCATGAATTCGTTCGACTCCTCAAATTAACTATAAGTATTAACTTTATCGGAAAATATGAAGGTCGTCTACTACTTCATTCAAATTTCCAAAACAAAAACGCTCTCAATGAGAAATCTCTCAAAAAAGGCGGTCTAAACGTATTTAGACTGCCTTTTTATCCTGCTTTAATTTTCAGATTCGCCACTGAAACCAGCTAACTGACTGGAATAAATTAGGAGTCTTGTCGCATAACTGGGATGATCATTATTTTCAGCGACCACGGCTTTTAAATCACTCAAGTTATCCGTGATAATACCGTCGACCTCGGTTAATAACAAGCGTTGCATCACATCAGAATCGTTCACCGTCCATGCATAAACCGCTTGTTTCTTGGCATGTGCTTGATCAATAAAGGCCGTGTTCAAGGTTGTGGCTTCCATCGTATAGGCATTGGCCGGCGTTTCTGGAAAACTGATGTTATACGGCAAGATAAAACTAACAAATAAGCGCGGTGCTTGTTTCTTCAATGCCGCTACGACTGGATAGCTCAACGAATGGATACGATCGCCATTTTTCAATAGCCGTTGCTGGTAACGTTTGATAAAGTTAGTCATCATCTGTGGGCTATCTTGAGGCGAAACTTTGATTTCAACCAATAATCGTTGGTGCGCCTTTTCCGCAGCAGTCAGATACTGGTCGAAACTTGGTATTTTTGCTGAATAACCATTCTCGCGAACCGTTAATGCCGTCAATTCGGCTAGTGTTAACTCATGAACGGTCCGATTAACTCCGGCTAATTCTTCGAGATTGTTATCGTGCATCACGACGAATTGATGATCCTTCGTCTCTTGAATATCCATTTCCACATAGTCTGGTTTTTCACGCGCTGTTTTTTGGAGGGCCGGAATCGTATTTTGAACGCCATTGCCGTCATCAACACCCCGGTGGGAAATCAAAGCTGGTCTGTTATCCATCGCACCTTCTAAATAAGCATAATCGTATAAGGCGACACCAGCGGCAACTAAAATCAACAATAACATCGCTGCGCCTTGACGCATTCGTATTCTCAGTGACCGCTGTTTTAAAATCACTTTAACGCGTGTTTCACTCGGCACCAGATAACCTGCCTGTTTTAAGATCAGTTGTAAAATCATCACAATACTCATCGCTAACAATATCTGACTGATAATTTCTAGGATAAAAAGATTTAAAATTGCTAACAAGAGTGCATAATGCGGTAAATTTTGATCGTAATATCGTTGTAGATTAAAGAATAGTAGTTGACTTAAAACTCCGACTAGCGTAATTGCAATTGCTAGAACCCCAACCTTAATTAATAGACGCCAAAACCGACCTCTCGTCGTTTGCCAACATTTTTGCAAGAGTCGAGTTGTCGATAATTTTTTATTGAAGATTGTCTCCGGTAAAAAAGTGATTAAGCGAATCGACAGAATCAATGCTAACGTGTAAACCAAAATGATGGGACCCCAAATCTTAGGTGTGGTCCACATATCCTGAATGATAAATGCTGGGATGGTAACTTTATTTAGTAAAACAGATTTAAAAATAATCTGCCCAAACGGTAGAATCAGCAGAAAATAACCAATCATAATCAGCATTGTTAAGGGCTTCAGAGTCAATAAGTCATGCCCGGATTGTTTTAAAAGCTGCCACTGTGATGCTGGCGTCTGTTCCTGAATTCGTTTGATTTGCCGGAATAAAAAAGCCATTTGAATATAGACTAACCCGCAAATCAACAGCACCAGCAAAACCAAGCTAATTAAAACGAGCGGGTGTTTAGTCAATACTGAAACGAAGTTCGTGTAGGTCAGATATCCAATCCCATTAACCACTAATAAACGGTTTACCCCCCACGTCAGTCCCGGCACAATTAAACTCGTCAAAACAAGATTGATACTCACAACCAATAATACATAGACGCTCCAATGCCGTCCGAATGCCTGAAAATTCGCTTTTAAGAACCTAAACAATCGTCGCAAGCCTTAACCTCCCCAAAAACCACTCATTTTAGTTTGTCACCTTAATTATTATTAGAACCAGTATACCAGATTCAAAGTACCATTCTTCAATCTAGCGCTTATTAGCAATGTCTCACGTGAAACATTGCGTTGCAAAATAAAAGATGATCCGCCGATAATAGAGGGACCATCTTTTTTTAATATTAAATTATTTATGAATATAAGTTAATGATCTCGCGTTAGAAACGGTTTGTGTATTAGGACCAGCAGGACTACCAAAGCCTAAGCCACCTTGTGAGATTGTAACAGTGTTCTTATCCGCATCATATGATTGGACGTAGGCAACATGCCCATATGAAGGATCTGCTGCCCATGAACCAACTTTTTGGCCAGCAGCAAAGCTAATAATTGTGCCGGCAGCTGGATTATGATCAACTGTAAAACCAGCGGCTGCAGCCGAAGCGCCCCATTGGTTCCCATTGCCCCAACTATTACCAGCCCATGGCGCAACAGCTTTAACATACCAAGTACATTGTCCCCAAGCGTAAGCATTACCCGCTGAACTCGTTGCTTTTTTACCTTCGCCAACCGAACTATCCGTTCCCTTTTCACCTTCAGCAGCTGAGGCAGCTAATTCCTTGAGTTCTTTTTCAGTTTCTGCCTTGTTTGCTTTGTCATAATCCGCTTTCAAAGCAGTTAATGCTTTTTTATTATCGTTAATTTTTTTCGTTAAGTCATTTTGATTCTTAGTTGCCTTGTCCTTTAAGTCTAACAAGTTTGTTTTTTGCTTTTCTAAATCAGCTTTGTCAGCTTCAAGTTTAGCTTTAGCTTTTTCTTGGTTATCCTTCAAATCGGTTAACTTCGCTTTAGATTCATTAACATCTGCCAACGCTTCTTTACTTGCTTCGTTTAACTTATTAACGGTAAATGTCCGGGCCACCAAATCCGTTAGGTTGTCTGAATTTAGAATAAAATCCACATAGACGTTGCCACTAACAGCGTCGCCACTTGTCTTTTGAAGTGAGATTAATTGGCCTTCCAACACAGTTGTCCGCTTAGCCACTTCTTCCTTAGCTGCGTCAATCTTAGTCGAAAGATTATCAATTTCATCAGTTGCTTCTTTAATTACAGCTTCTTGAGTTGCAATTTTGGCAGAATTATCTTTAATTTGTTGATCTAGCTTAATGCCCTCTTCGTTAGCGGCAGCAATCTGTTTTAACAGCGCTTTCGCGTCATCTTGATTTTTTTGAATGGCTTCTTTAGCTGCGGCTGAAGAGCTCGCAAAGGCCGGTTGCGTTGATGCAATTGTTACCCCTACCAAACTTACTGTCACTGCACTAATAATCGATTTTTTGAATGTCATTTTATTTTCTCCTATTATTTAAGCCCGTTATCTAATTATACCCATATTATATAGAGATTTTTGTTACAATTCAATGACTTAACCATTAACTTAATTTAACAAGAATCAATTGCCCACAATGTTATCTATCAACACTATAATCCTTTTATTTAAAAAAATCTCGTCTATTTTAAATTAAAAAATAGCTGTCAGCTCCATTATTCTAGCATTGACCACCAAATTACCCTAATAATTTGTTTTTAATTTATGTTGCATTTACAATAAAAATATTTTATACTACTATTCAACAAGAGGGAGGCATTATTGTGAAAGATATTTTAAGACCGATTGGCGTCATCGCTCGCTCACTAGATTCGATTGCTAATATTGAATTCAAAAAATTCGATTTAACCCGTGGCCAGTATCTCTATCTCGTTCGCATTGCGGAAAATCCAGGCATCATTCAAGAGCGCCTGGTCGAACTGATTAAGGTTGACCGCGCTACTGTCACTCGTGCCATTCAAAAATTAAGCCGTGCCGGGTTAATTACCCGCCAAGCTGATGAGACCAATCTCAAAATCAAACATCTCTATTTAACCCCAGCCGGCCAAGCCATCTATCCCGAGATTAAACGGGAGAACGATTATTCCAATCAGGTAGCGCTGCAAGGCCTAACAACAGCGGAAACCCAGGTATTACACGAACTATTAACCAAAGTCAGCACCAACGTTGCCGCCGACTGGGAACAAGTCAAAAAAGGGCAACAGCGGCCCTATTAAACCATAAAGGAGTTTTACCATGTCAATTGAAAAAGTTACCTCAAAACAACTTAAAGCATTACAAACAATCAGTATTCAAACCTTCACCGATACTTTTGGTGCTGATAATTCAGAGCAGGATTTAGCTGACTATCTAGAATCTGCCTACAGTGATACGCAACTTAGTTCAGAAATCGCTAATCCTAATTCAGCCTTCTACTTTATTAAACACAACGGCAATATCGCGGGATACCTTAAATTAAACAGTAACGATGCCCAAACCGAAAATCCTAATCCTGATTCAATGGAAGTTGAACGCATCTATATCCTACCAACATTTAAACGACTTGGTCTTGGCACACAACTCATCGAATACGCCATCAAAATGGCGCAAGAGGCCCATAAAGCCCATATTTGGCTCGGCGTTTGGGAACACAACACTGCCGCACTCGCCTTTTATACCAAGTTAGGCTTTAAGCAAATTGGCGGTCATATCTTCCAACTCGGTGACGATGCGCAACGCGATTTGATTATGCAAAAGGATTTAAACCTTCATTAATATTGGTTATCTGTTAACAAAAAGAGGCGACCTATCAAGGTCGCCTCTTTTTGACTACTTATTCTGATGAGCGCGTTCGTATTCCGTATCACAATCCGCTGTAAAAATAGCCTCTGTCCCAGCCTCACTTGCTTTAGTGTAATACCACTCTTTATGATCTAGTTTTGTCAATTCTGCTTGCAATGATTCAATCTCACTAGCCAACATTTGTCGCCGTTGTTGAATCAGTGCCAAGCGTTGGTCCAATGTTTCATCGCCCGCGGTTCGCCAATCGATATATTGCTTAATGTCTTTCAACTGCATGCCCGTTTTTTTCAAACATTCAATATCACATAAACAATCCAAATCAGCTTGCCGGAATTCACGCCGACCAGCGGGGCTGCGTTTAATAAACGGTAGCAGTCCTTGTTCTTCATAATACCGTAGTGTCGGAATGCTTAAATCATACTGTTGAGCGACTTCGCCAATTGATAATGCCATATTAACCTTCCTTGCGCTTGATTAAAAATCAACCTCATCTGGCACCATGCATTGACCGCCTAAGTTTTCCAAAGCACTAATTTGGGTCATTTCAGCATCTGTTAGTTCAAAATCAAAGATGTCAGTATTTTGCGCCATACGTTCTTGATGGGTTGACTTAGGTAATGGTAACACACCTTGTTGAATCCCCCAACGAAGACAAACTTGCGCTGCTGTTTTACCGTGCTTCGTCGCAATTGCCGCAATCGTTTCATTAGAAAGAGCACTTGCTTCACCAAGTGGTGCCCAAGCTTCAACTAAAATGTCATGCGCTTGATTATAACGCACAGCTTCTGCTTGTGGCCAGCCTGGATGCACTTCAATTTGATCAACCATTGGTTTGATTACAGCAGTCTTCATGAGTTCATCTAAATGATGGGGCATAAAGTTAGAAACACCAATTGCACGAATTTTGCCTTCATTATATAGATCTTCCATCGCCCGCCAAGTTTCAGCGTTTAATTCGGCCGCTTTAGCTCCAAATTGTTTGGTATTTGCTGGCCAATGAATCAAATATAAATCTAAATAATCAACACCTAATGTCGCAATTGTTTTCGCAAATGCAGCCTTAGTAGCGTCATAGCCACGTTCCGTATTCCATAACTTACTTGTCACAAAGATGTCTTCACGAGCAATATCACTTTCTTTCAAAGCATCCCCGACACCTTGTTCGTTACCATAAACGGCAGCTGTATCGATATGGCGATAGCCAACTGATAAAGCTTCTAAGACCGCTTTTTTCGTTTCTTCGTTAGGTGTTTGGTATGTGCCATAACCTAATCCTGGAATTGTAACACCGTTGCTTAAGGCCATTGGGGCCGTTAAGGCAGATAATTTTTGCATTTAAAAGTCTCCTTTTTCTAATCGATAAGACTACTTTACAACCTCAAGCTGACTTGAGGTCAAGCATTTTTACCCGTTAAATTTAAATTAACTACCGTTTAGTAATGATCTCTTGTTTCTTCTGAAGACTATTTTGAATTAATGCTTGATAAGTCTTTTGGTGTTGCTTTAAATACGCTTTAAAATACGCCTTCTTAGCACCCGTTAACCGTGGTTGATCAGCAATCAATTCACCTGCTAGATTAACTTGAACACTACCTTGATACTTTAGTTTGGCATCATTTGACTTCGAAAAGACGACGGTAATATGCTGACTATCTAAAACATCAACAACGTGTCCATTTCGTCGCGTGATAATATTCACCTTACGTTCTTCCAACGGAATTGGATTATAACCAGTTGGTAGGATATAAGTGTAATAGGTCGTATCCTCCGTCTTAAGTTCATACGCACTATTGTTGGCATATGGACTGGTATCTTTATCAAGATGCCAGCCGTAATGCGTTAAATTCTCCCGATACCGTTGTTCCAATTGGTTTAAACGTCGGTTACTAATCACCAATCCTAATAAAATAACTGCAATCATCGTCAAGACGATTTTATAATACTTGTTCATGTGCATCCGTTTCGAAACTTCTTTGGTCATGACACTGTCCTCCCGTAATAATTTATCAAGAGAAATAGCAAATAAATCACTAATCGCCACAATCGTTTCTAAATCGGGGTAGTTTCGCCCAACTTCCCAACTCGAAACTGTTGAACGTGATACATTCAACAGCTGGGCTAAGTATTCTTGGGTCCATTCTCGTTTCAATCTATTTTGTTTGATTTGGTGACCAATGTTCATACTATTCCTCCTGTCACTACGAGTATCATTTAATAACCATTGATTGCCTAGCTATTATCCCACACCCCGCTTCAATAAACGCGCGACATTCTCTAGCATCCTTATTTGGCGCTTTATTTTGACAAACCTTTCATTTCCCAGGAAATAATTAACAGCGACTTAACCTAAACTTAATTAGTCCCCTTTTCCCTTATTTAATAGGGCATTTGTTCTTATTAAATCCTTATCAGCATTTCTGTAAGGGTTTTACCTTTTTGTTTTTTTCAATTCGCAGTATAATATAGATATCCAAGGTAGTTAATGGAAGGGAGCGAATATCATGAAGAAATTCTTATTAGGCAGTCTTGTACTTGCAGGGATCACAGTCACCGGTGCTTGCTTAGTTGCTAAAAAAATGGAACTATTTAGAGATGATTCAGTTGATTACGAAAAGTTTGAAAGTCGTTAATCGCTAGTAATTTCTAAACTGAATCTAGGAGGTTTTTCATATGATCAAGAAAAAAGCAATCATGATTGGCGCTGGCCTTTCAAACATGGCCGCAGCAGTCTATTTAATTCAAGAAGGCGGTTGGTCTGGTGATGCTATTACATTCTACTCATTAGATGACCATGGTTCAAACGATGGTGCACCTGTTTCCGAAACAACCGATGAATACTGGAACAAGAATCATCCACTAGAAAATACTAAAGGTTACGTTGCCCGTGGTGGCCGGATGCTTAATTACCGGACTTACGTCGATTTAATGGATCTTTTAGATCGGATTCCTTCAGCAACTGAACCTAATATGACGGCCGAAGAAGATACCCGTTCATTCGACGCGCAACACCGCACGTTCGACAAAGCGCGTTTATTGGAAGGTAGCAAAGGTATTTTAGATGCTGGCCACCTCGGCTTCAATAATAAAGATCGGTTATTAATGACCAAATTAATTATGATGCCCGACTCTGAAGAAGAAAAACTAGACAATGTTTCAATTGCCGAATACTTCAAAGATGATCCACATATGTTCCAAACTAACTTCTGGTACATGTGGGAAACAACCTTTGCTTTCAGAACACAAAGTTCCGCACAAGAATTACGCCGGTATATGCACCAAATGATTTATGAATTCACACAGATTGAACACTTAGTCGGTGTTAACCGGACACGTTACAATCAATACGAAAGCATCATGTTACCTCTTATTAACTACTTAAAAGATCAAGGTTGCCGCATTATTCTCAACCGTCGAATCACTGATTTAGACTTTAAAGAGACTCAGATGACCGATGAAATCACGGTTACTGGTATGACGATGACCAATACTGAAACAGATGAAGTTGAACACATCACGGTTGATGACGATACTGCTGTTATCTTCACGAACGGTTCAATCACTGATTCTGCAACACTTGGTGATTACAACACACCAGCTCCTGAAAATATGGATTACGGTGCTGCTGCCGGTTTGTGGAAACAAATTGCTTCTAAATTCTACAACCTCGGTAATGCCGATAAATTCTTCGCTGACCGCAATGCCAGTGAATGGGTCAGCTTTACTTTAACGACTAAAAACCATATTTTATTAAACGAAATCGAACGCATTACCACTCAAATTCCAGGGAATGCCTTAAACTCATTCCTATCAACGAAACCAATCACACCACTTGGTCAAAAAGATGTTAATATGTCGATTGTTGTTCACCATCAACCTCACTTCACAACTCAAAAACCAAACGAAGCGGTTATCTGGGGTTACTTCCTCTATCCACGTCGGAGCGGTGAATTTGTGGACAAGCCTTACATCGAAATGACTGGTAAGGAAATGTTACAAGAATTGATTGGTCAATTAGCTAAGGTCGATCCTGGCCCAATCAATATCCGCGAAAAGGAAGCTGAAATTATGGACAGTATCATCAATAACATTCCTGTTTACATGCCATATGCTTCAGCACTCTTCAACAATCGTGCCAAGACAGATCGTCCAGAGGTCATCCCTGAACATTCAACCAACTTAGCCTTCACTGGTGAATTTGTTGAACAACCTTATCAGATGATTTTTACTGAACAAAGTGCCGTTCGTTCTGGCGAAATTGCGGCTTACCACTTTGCTGGGATTCCAATGGCGAAATTAGTCGACACACCACGTTACGATCGTGATATCAAGACATTGATGCGCGCTACTAAGAAAATGTTTGAATAATTATAAAAAAAGAGCCGTTCAGATTTTAATCTGAACGGCTCTTTTGAGTTACTATTGATTAAGCTTCAATCAACGCCATCTCTTCTGTTTCTTGGAATTGTTGCAGTTGTAATAACTGTGCTTGATTAATTTCGGTATACAACACACCAGCAATTGATTGGTTAATATAACCAGCATTGATGCCTTGTTGCACGAAATCATACTCATGTTGGAATGCTTGAACGTATAAGATATCTGGCACTGTTGCCGCACTCTTTTGATAATCATGTTTGATGTGCGCACAGAAATGATTCATCGTACGACGAACCAGATAAACGAAATCATTATCGCTATGCTTTTGCTTCAAGCGATTTTCTAGAACCGTATCGAGATAATGATCAATCGTATCTGTCACTTCATTATTAAGTGCTAATAAATCATCCCGCATCACTTCGCGTTGTTTAATCTGTTCTGACAATTCAGGGTTTTCGGCAATTCGCGCATCCCGGAAACGGCGTTGTTGTTCATGCGTAATCACGCGATGACTTGTATGCCACAATACTTCCTTTTTCCAATGCTTAATAGAATGTTTCATTCGCAAGGTAAAGTGATTACGTTTTGGTTCGACCAGTACGCGTCGTAATATTTTGTCATAAATATTAACGATTTCTGGACTATAACGATTATTAACGTCCTCGCAATGAAGGAAGTTATCCACCACTTCCTTAGTCTCACTCAACAACGCATTATAATTTGCCGTCGACTCCGCGCGATCCACTGTTAATCGATTGCTCTTTTGTGATTGGAGCTGATCCGTTAGTGCTTCGCGAACGGCATGATCTTCAATTTGAGAACGCATTTGTAAAATAACGTAATCGACCATCTTATTGCGGATATGATCCAAATCGGCCATTGTATAAGCTTCCGTTTTTTGTGGCAACATACGTGGCAACACAATCGAGCTGACCACCATACTGATTAAAATAACGAAAGTCGCGATCGCAATTAATTCGTCCCGATATGGAAAGGCGTGCCCTGCAATCTTATTCGGTAGTGAAAAGGCCATCGCTAACGTCACTGTACCGTGAATCCCACTGACTGCGAATAACCGGGCAAAAAATGGCCGCTCATCACTTTTTCGATCACCAAAGAAAGCTGAAATTGAAGCACTATCCCCACGTAATGCCCAAACATAGCGCACAATCCACATGACAACGTAGACTAAAACACTGACCCCTAATAAGGCGGCAGCACCCTGCCAACCCATTTGCGTCACATTTCGAGCAACTTCTGGTAACGAAATCCCTAAAATTAAGAAAACAAAGTCATTGAGAATATCCGCTAGAATATTCCAAATTGTTCGTGAAGTGAGTTGAACGTTAGTTGATGTTAATCGTAAACGATCAGCTTCCCAGTTATGTTCAATCCCGGTTGCGACCACCGCTAAGATTCCGGAAACGCCAAAATGTTCTGCTAATAAGTAAATCGCAAATGGCGTCAATAAACTAATCGGAATCGTCGTTAATTCCGGATTTTTACCATGTCGATTCAAGTTAAAGCGAAGCATTACCAATAAGACCCCACCAACAGCTACGAATAGGAAATGACCAATCCCTTCAACAACCGAGAACGTCCCTTTTGAGAGCACTGACAAAGCAAGGTCCAGCATCACTAACCCGGTCGCATCATTAAATAGCGATTCAAGTTCGAGTGCTTCACCGACACCCTTTGGCATATCATTGTTACCGGTCATTGATTTGACCGCGACTGCATCGGTTGGTGTGACGATTGCGGCCAGCGCAAGCGCCGGGCCTCAATTTGCTTAGTCATAACGCCAACTACTGCTGCTGTGACACCGGCTAAGACAACCGAGAGTAGGAAAATCCCTCGGAATCTTTTACGAATATTGGCAAACGATTGCTTTTGCCCATCGATAAACATCAACGGTGCAATAATCAGTAACATGAAAAATTCAGGTTCCAATTGAAAGTTGTGGAACACTGGCATAAACGATAGGCCCCAGCCCATCGCAATTAATAAAAAGGCTTCTGGTATCCGTGGTACAAGTTGCTTGACCACGTTGACCACGATGACGCCGACTAACAGTAGCGCCACTAGGTAAAATTCATTCATCTTATAATCTCCAATAGCTAACAAATATTGATATATTATGCACTAAATTGTTGCTCTTATCTACTATTATAACTTAAAACAAAAAACAGAGTAGTGTCCAATTGATTCGGACGCTACTCTGTTTTTGAAAGAGCCTAAGATAATCAGTTAATGACGCACGCTTTTTTTAACGTGCTTTCATTAACAACTTCTTCCGCTTAGCGCTATGCCGCAAACGAACGAGGCTATCGTTCATTCACGTCATTGTGCTAATGCTCAGAAGTTAACCGTCAATGACGCACTCTAGTCTTGATTGAATTGTGTCTCCACATATTCTCTATAGAGTTCATGGTTGGCGACTAATTCTTGATGTTTACCAGCACCTGAAACGTGCCCATTTTCAATGAAGTAAATTTGATCTGCATCAACAATTGTACTTAAACGGTGCGCAATGACGAGGGTCGTTCGACCTTCCATCAAGGTTTCCAAAGCTTTTTGGACCATTGCTTCTGATTCGGAATCTAGACTAGCGGTCGCTTCATCCAACATCAAAATCTTAGGATCGCGTAAAAAGGCCCGCGCAATTGCCAATCTTTGCCGTTGACCACCCGAAACTTTAACACCCCGAGTACCGACTTCTGTATCAAGACCCTCAGGCATCTCACGCACAAACTTTTCAGCAAAAGCTAACTGCAATACAGCCCATAATTGTGCGTCTGCGTATTCGCCGGTTAACCCATAAGTTAAGTTATCTCGAATTGTCCCCGCCATAATAGCTGAATCCTGACTGACGAAACCGATTTGTTTCCGCCAATCCGCTAAGGAAACATCGTTAATTGACGTTTCGCCAATCTTGATTGCACCCTGATTTGGTTCGTAATACCGTTCTAATAAGCTGAAGATTGTCGATTTTCCGCCACCGGAAGGGCCTGCAAAAGCGACTACCGTATTAGGTTTCGCTTCAAATGATAAATCATGTAAAATCGTTTGATCATCTTCATAACCAAAATCAACTGATTCAACTTTCAATGTTTGACCTTCGACATCTACCGCCGTTCCATGATCAAAATCTTCTTCAGATTCTTGCATCAATTCTTGAATCCGTTCTGTCGAACCACTAGCCTTTGAGAGCGTTGTAAAGAATTGCCCTAGTGTTGCGGCTGGCCCCATTAATTGGAATAAGTACATTAAAAATGAGAACATCGCGCCAATTGTCATTGTGCCTTGAGCAACTCGCGCTGACCCATAAGCCAAAATACCAACAATTAAGCCCATCATGACCGCGGTCATAATCGGACCCGCAACAGAATCATAAATGGCTTCCCGTAAACCAATCTTATAAAGGCTACCAATAGCTGTTTGCCCTTGTTGGCTGGCTTGTTGTTCTGCATTTGATGATTTGACTAAGCGGATTTCGCTCAATGTTTCATCCGTTTCGCCGTTGAAACGCGCTAACTCATCTTGGCGGGTGTGGCCAATGGCATGTGACTTCTTCGCAATTGGTAACATCACAGCCATAACCAATGGCACTGAAAAGGCCATGATTAAAGTCATTTTCCAATCCATGAAGAGCATAATAGCGAATGCCCCCACAATTGTGAAAATGGCTGTTACTAACCCGGGAAATGATCGTGATAATAAATCTTTGATCTGAGTTGAATCATTCACCAACCGTGATGTCATTTCGCCCGACTTCACGTCATCAAAATAACTCACTCTAAGATGCAATAATTTATGCCAAATGTTATTCCGTAATTTCTGGATAACATCCTCCCCGAAAAAACCGAGTAGCGATCCCGAAGCGGCACTGATCACCGCACTCAAGATGAATAAAACAACAATCCCAATCAACATGTAAATATTAAATTGTTTTGAAAAACTATTGATCAATTGTTTAGCGTAACTAGGAACCGCTAACTGAACACCAGTTGCAACTAGCCCTAATGCTAAACCCAAGAACAACTGCCAATATTTAGGTTTTGTATTCTTAATTAAACCTAGAAAATCTTTGAAACTAAATTGACTTTTAGATGGTGCGACTCTCATTTGTTGCATAATAACAACCTCCTACCAAGGGAATCGTGAACGATTCCAATCGCCGTGATTTTGATGACGCATATGGTGCCCGTATTCGAAAAAGGCTGAATCAAACTGTGTTTGTTGTACATTATTAGCAATTTTGCTTAAAATCACTCGTAATTCATTGATTTCAGATTCGCTTAAGCCAGCCAAAATTGTTTCTGATAATTTATCAGTTTCCAAATCACCTTTTTCGATTGAGTCCCGTCCTTTATCCGTAATGAAAATGAGGGAAACGCGTTTATCTGCTGCTGATGCTTGGCGTGTAACATAGCCATCTTCTTCAAGTGCCTTAACTTGCAAGCTCACTGAACTAGGACGAATATCTAGTAATTCTGTAATTTCAGCATTCGTTAGCCCATCTTTAGCGGCCAATAAATTCAATAATCGTGATTTACCCTTCGTATTCATAAAATCGCGCCGTCTTTCTTTGCCGACCGTCATCCATGCCGATGCCACAAAATACCGCGATTGAACGAGTTTAGCGAATAACGCCATGGTTTCTTGTGTTTCATTTGTCATATTGATCACTGCTTTCATAATTAGTTAGTTTTGATATCGGTTAACCTAACGAAAATTAGTTTAACGCGTTAGTTAGGTTGTGTCAGCAAAAACCTAACAATTAATTTTAAAAAAAGTTGGCACAGTATAAACTGCCCCAACTTCAGTGATTACTGATCAGCTCTATTTTTTTCAACCTCTCTTAATTCTTCTTCTGTGACTGCCATATGATCTTCATAGTGATCAACCTTCCAACGCAGATGGTCAATTGCCGTTTGAAGGTCATCGCGCTTTTCTTCCATAATTGCGATTTGTTCGTTCAACAGTTTAAACTGCTGAGCTGTATTATCTTCTTGGGCATCAAATAAACGAATATATTCCTTAAGCGCTTCGATACTCATCCCGGCTGCACGCATTGTCTTTACGAAATTAATTCTTCTAATAATTCGGTCGTCAATCGCTCGCACGCCAACATCGTTGCGATCAATCGCTGGGATTAAGCCCTCTTTTTCATAATAACGAATGGTTGTCGCGGTAACGCCTGTTTGTTGACTCGCTTCTTTAATATTCATCTCACGTAACTCCTTTATTGTGGCCGGTTAATGCCGACACTTGTTCGTGCATATAATTGCTCGTCTTCAAGCACCCGCCGGACTAAATCAGCAATTGCCCAGTGAGAAACGTCATGCCCGCCAAAAGGTTCATTGCGGCCAGTCACTTCATAATCATGGCTACCTTGATCAAACCAACCGGGTCGAACCACAGTATAATTCAAAGTACTCTCCGTGACAATATCCGCGGCTTTGCGATAGGCTTGCAACATCCCATTAGAGGCCAGATTACCCGAAGCACCAATGCTAGCTGGAATTTCATTATAAATCCCCATAGAAGCAATGAAAACCAGTTTATGAATCTGCAATTTAGTCATCGTTGTGTCACGACTGCCTTGGCTACTTGGGGCAATTGACCACTGACCGCTACAAAAAGAGCATCTTGATTACGCATTACTTTTTCGAGTTGCACGAGATTGGTCGCGTCTCCTTGAACCCACGTGACGCGTTCTTGATTAGGCTGATTAACGTGGCGCGCTAATAAAGTGAGTTGCGCATCCGTTTCGTCTAATAAATGTGCGGTAACTTCTGAACCAATTGAACCTGTTGCACCAATAATTAAGATTTTTTTCATCATTCAGACTCCTTTTTAAGTGTTGGTAAAATTAAGCCGATCACCGCGAGCAACGCACCAATCAAGAGAACGGTCGCTAACCCCATTGCCACGTGGTAACTTGTTAGGCCGTTTTTAAAAGTCGCTGAAACAGCCACAATAAACGACATCCCGATTGAACCCCCAATTTGATGGACCATGTTGACCACGCCCGAAGCTGCGCCAGCATCTGCAGGTAACGTATTGGCAACACCGGCGACCGTTAATGGACTGAGTGTTAAACCTTGTCCAATCCCCATCAAGATCATGGGAACCGCGATACCTAGCGCATAGCCAACTTGCTCTGAGAAAAAGCCTAAGGCACACATCCCAATTGCGGTCTTTGCAATCCCCACGGTTAGTAATTTCGTATTACCAAAGCGCGTTGTTAATTTTGAAACTTGCAAGGCAACGATGAAATTAACCACCGTTAAGGGGAAAAAGCCAATCCCTGCTTGAAGGGGCGTAAAACCTAAATGGGTTTGCATAATTTGAGGTGTCAAAAACCACATACTCAACATTGCACCCAGATAGAAGAAGCGCGCAATATAGCCCCCTAGTCGTTCGCGATCAGCAAACAAGCGCAATGGCATCATTGGTTGTTTCGTTCGTGCTTCTTGCCAGATAAACGACTGCTACTAACAATGCTAGTAAGCGACCTTGTTGGCCAACTAGGCTATAAACAAGTGCCGTCATCCCAATAATCGACGTCAGTGCACCGATTAAATCTAATCGCTTAGCTTGTGTGGCTTGAGTGGTTGGTATGAAAAGAACCGTTAAACCAATCATAATAATCGCAATCGGTACGTTGATGAAAAAGCCGTCCCGCCAAGATAGTAGACTGGCAAAAATACCACCAATAACTAACCCAATACTAGCACCAATACCAGCTGTGTCACCATAAGCCGCAATCGCGCGTGTTCTTGCTTCGCCTGAAAAACTGTCCATTAAGAGTGCCAAAGTCGTTGGTGCCAAGATTGCTGAACCAATGCCTTGAAATGCCCGGGCTAAAATAATCATCACCGCACTATTGGCAAGGCCAACTAATAATGACCCTACCGCGAAAACTGTCAGTCCAATCATGAAAACCCGCTTACGGCCAATAATATCACCAATACTACCGCCAAGTAATAACAAACCACCAAACGTTAGTGAGTAAGCATTTGTGACCCACGATAATGTTGTTTGACTTAAGTTTAATTCGGCGGCAATTTTAACCGTCCCTGTAAAAATAATTGAATTATCCAATAAAATCATAAAATAACTGATGAGGATAATCGCTAAAATAACCTTCTTGTTTGTCTTTTTCATTTTAATAACTTCCATTTCGTTTAATCTCTAATCAACAAAATGAAGTATAGACCTTAAAGTACACTTCAAGACAAGGGCTATTTTTAAATTAATTAATTTATCATTTGATAACGTTTACATAAATAGCTTATAGTAATCATATAAATAGCGTGTTACTGATTCGATCAGGCATGACCTACTATCTCTTCACACATATAGACTGTGTTGAATTAGTGGGTCTTTTTCTTGCCGTGCAAAAAAGAGGAGAGTAAGATGAAATTTCAAAAAAATTTTAATAATAATGCTGCCCTCGTTGAAGACGGCCAAGCGCTTGAATGGATTGTAATCGGCAACGGTGTTGGTTTTGGCAAACACCCTGGACTTGGTCGATGAATCAAAGATTGAACGCCGTTTTATCGCAACCGGTTCAAAGGGGTTCGATGCAACCCAAGTTCAGGCACTAACAGAAATCAATGCAAAAATGCTAACCATTATGTCCGAAATCGTTACGTTAGTTGAGCCAGCATTAGATACTAAGATTAACGATCGCCAATATCTGATTCTAGCGGACCATCTCCAATTCGCCGTTAAACGCATCAACGCCCATGTCACGTTAAACGATCAATCATTACTCTGGGAATTACGTAATTTATTTCCAACTGAATATAAAACTGCGCAGCAGACTATTCAACTGATCAATCAAAAATTAGGCTTCAAACTACCTGATGGTGAAGCAGTGCCCCTCACTTATCATTTTGTAAATATCAAAAACGGCGACAGTGAAATCGAAGACACGATGACCATGGCCAAGTTGGTCGCTAACATCATTGGTATCGTCCAAAAAAACTACGGCATTGTGCTAGACGAAGAGTCATTCAATTACAGTCGCTTCATCTCCCATCTTCGCTACTTCATCATTCGACGTCTCAAAAAGACGCAAGAAACAGACACACAACTTGATCCGGCACTACTTGCTATGATGATCACACGTTATCCACAAGCGTATCAAGTTGTCCAACAAATTACGGCATTTTTGAAACTTGAGATGGATTGGGCCTTACAATCCGACGAAGAAGTTTACTTATTATTGCATATCTGGCGTGTCACCCAGCATCAACAAACTGAATAAAATAGTGTGTTACTGATTCGATCAGGCATTAACCCAGTTAACGAATGCGACCTATTTTTAGGCTGTATTCATTAGCTGGGTTTTTGTTTTAACAATTATTAATCTAAGGAGGTACTATCATGGCTTACGAACAACTTGCAACAGACATCTTGGCAAACGTGGGCGGACCCGAAAATATCCGCAGCGTCGTCCACTGTACGACGCGCTTGCGCTTCAAATTGAAGGACGAAAAAAAGGCGCACACTGATATTTTAAAAAATATGGACGGCGTTGTGACGGTTGTCCAAAGTGGTGGTCAATACCAAGTCGTTATCGGTAATCAAGTCGCTGACGTTTATGACGCACTTTTGAAAATCGGCAATATTACCGGTGAAGGCATCGTCCCTGATGATGACGACCAACAACCTAAAATGAGTTTACTCGATAAATTCATCGATTTAATTTCTGGCATCTTCGCACCAACGCTTGGCGTCTTAGCGGCAACCGGGATGATTAAAGGGCTCGTCGCCCTCTTTGTCGCAGTCGGTTGGCTCACCATCAAATCTGGCACTTATCAAATTCTATTTGCGCTCGGCGATTCATTCTTCTATTTCTTTCCAATTATGTTAGGCTACAGTGCCAGCAAGAAATTCAAAGTCAATCCGTTCCTCGGTATGGTGATTGGGGCCTCCCTCGTTTACCCGTCAATCGTGGGACGAGTCCCTTCAGCGCTGGCGCAAACAGGCGCTAAACCACTTTACACTTTGTTTGCCGGTACGCTATTCGAATCACCAATTTACACAACATTCCTTGGTATTCCAGTGATTATGATGAGTTACGCGTCATCCGTCATCCCAATCGTGGTTGCTGTTTGGTTCACCTCAAAAGTTGAACCCTTCTTCAAAAAAGTCTTACCCGAAGTGATTCGGACATTCTTAGTACCGTTTTGTACGGCCCTCGTCGTTGTGCCGGTGACCTTCTTAGTGATTGGTCCACTGTCAACTTGGCTTGGTGATCTATTAGGCGCTGGTAGTAATGCGCTCTATCAATTCAGTCCAGTAGTTACTGGGGCAGTGCTTGGTGGCCTCTGGCAAGTGCTCGTTATCTTCGGCCTTCATTGGGGGATTGTCCCACTGGCAATTCTCAACATTTCCACACTGGGTTACGACACGATTTTAACACTTGTCTTTGCCGCATCCTTTGCACAAATCGGATCTGTTTTAGCCATCACATTACGAACGAAAAATAAAAAGCTCAAAGGCTTAGGCTGGTCATCTTTCATCTCTGGGATTTTCGGTGTCACAGAACCCGTAATTTACGGGATTACACTGCCACGTAAAAAGCCATTCATCTTCAGTTGTATCGGTGGTGCAGTCGGCGGATTGCTACTCGGCTTATTTGGCACTCGCGGCTACCTCGTGGGTGGACTCGGTGTCTTCGGTATTCCGAACTTTATCAATCCAAAGACCGGTCTCGATATGACCGTTTACGGTGCGCTAATTGCTGCCGCTGTTGCCTTCGTAATTGCATTATTATTAACACTTTTCTTCGGCATTTCTAAGGAAGATCAAGTGGCAACCGTTGAACCCGCTGCTCCTATGGCACCTACTCCTCCGACAGAAGCGCCTGCCAAAGTAACACCTGAAATCATTACTAGTCCCCTTAGTGGCACCGTAATACCTCTTTCAGAACTAAAAGATCCTGTTTTCTCATCAGCTGTCATGGGCAAAGGGGTGGCAATCATTCCTTCTGATGGCCAACTTTTCGCACCCGTTGCCGGAACAGTCAGCCTCGTCTTTCCAACTGGACACGCAATTGGTATTAATTCTGAACACGGTGCTGAAATTTTAATGCATGTCGGGATGGATACCGTCCAACTTGAGGGCAAACCATTTACGGTACATGTGAAACAGGGGCAAGCAGTCCTCCCCGGTGATTTATTATTAACCTTCGATATTGAAGCCATTCAAGCGGCCGGTTACGAAATCGCGACACCGGTCATCATTACTAATAGTAATTTGTACGATTCAGTGGCACCTCTGATTTCAACCGGAACTGTGTCTACTGGCGATCAACTCTTAACTTTAAAATAACATTCAAAGGAGACTAAAGATGACTAATCACACCCCTTTCCCAAAAGATTTTCTCTGGGGCGGCGCAACTGCCGCTAACCAATATGAAGGTGCTTACCAAACCGACGGCAAAGGTTTGTCGCTCGTTGATATTTTGCCAGATGCTCACTATGGCCGCTGGGAAGCCCTAATGAATCCTAAAAAAGCGCAAGCGACTCAATACGACTTCTATCCAAGTCACAAATCCGTTGATTTCTATCATCATTATGAAGAAGACCTGCGCTTGGTGGCTGAGATGGGCTTTAAAACCTATCGGCTATCAATTAGCTGGCCTCGTATTTTCCCAAATGGTGATGATTTAACACCTAACGAAGCCGGTCTCGCCTTTTACGATCGCGTGATTGATCTGTGTCGCGAGCTCAACATTGAACCACTCGTGACCATCAACCATTTCGATACCCCACTAGCGATGATGGATAAGTGTAACGGCTGGGCCAATCGCCAGATGATCGACCACTACTTGCGCTTTTGTTCGGTGCTTTTTAAACGCTATAGAGGTAAAGTTCACTATTGGTTAACGTTTAACGAAATCAACATGATTCTCCACATTCCGTTCTTAGGCGGTGGCATGGACATTTCCGATGCTGCTCATCCAGATCAAATTAAATACCAAGCTTCCCATCACCAATTAGTGGCTTCAGCGTTAGCAACCAAGCTTGCACATGAAATCGATCCAGATAATCAAATTGGCTGCATGCTAGCCGCTGGCGAAACTTATCCGAATACGCCAAATCCAGCGGATGTCTTCAAAGCACTTGAAACCAATCGCGAAGGCTACTTCTTCATCGATGTGCAATCACGTGGTGCTTATTCGAACTATGCCAAGCGGTTATTTAAAGCCAAAAATATCGTATTAGCAATGGGACCTGATGATGAGGCGATTCTCAAAGCCAATACAGTCGACTTCATTTCATTTAGTTATTACTCATCTCGTTTAGTTAGTGCTGATCCAGTGGTGAATGAACAAACTGAAGGTAACGTCTTCGCCTCGCTTAAAAATCCATATCTCAAAACAAGCGAATGGGGCTGGCAAACTGACGGTCTTGGCTTACGGACGACAATGAATCAACTCTATGATCGATATCAAAAACCACTGTTTATCGTTGAAAACGGCCTAGGTGCACGTGATACAGTCACTGCTGATGGTCAAATTCACGACGACTACCGTATCAGTTATCTGCAAGAAAATATCACCGCTATGGGCCAAGCAATTGCCGACGGCGTACCCTGTATCGGTTACACTTCATGGGGCTGTATCGATTTAGTCAGCGCCGGTTCAGGTGAAATGGACAAGCGTTACGGTTACGTATACGTTGACCGCGACAATGATGGTAACGGCACATTAGCCCGTACACCAAAGGATTCTTTCTACTGGTATCAAAATGTCATTAAAACCAACGGTAGCGTGTTATATAACGGCCAAACATTTTAATTTTTGGAGGGACAATTATGTATTCAAAACAACCAATTACCGGCTTTAAACCAGATTTCTTATGGGGTGGTGCAACCGCGGCTAATCAAATTGAAGGTGCCTGGAATATCGACGGCAAGGGGCTCACGACCGCCGAAGTCGTCCAAAAAGCGACCGATCGCCAGAATTTTTCAATGAACACCGTGACTAAAGACAGCATTCAAGTCGCAATTGACGATCCAACCGATACCCTTTATCCAAAACGGCACGGAATCGATTTTTACCACCACTACAAAGAAGACATCGCATTATTCGCCGAAATGGGCTTCAAGGCTTTTCGAATAAGTATCGCATGGGCTCGTATTTTTCCAAACGGCGATGACGCGCAACCCAATGAAATAGGCTTAGCCTTCTACGATAACGTCTTCGCTGAACTCAAAAAATACA
The DNA here is from genome assembly GCF_033176295.1 of Latilactobacillus sp. NCBI lineage: Bacteria > Bacillati > Bacillota > Bacilli > Lactobacillales > Lactobacillaceae > Latilactobacillus > Latilactobacillus sp. The sequence goes on along the minus strand of NZ_JAMQEX010000016.1, from coordinate 11,063 downwards.
ATATCGAGCCAGTCGTGACCCTCTCCCATTACGAAATGCCGCTTGCACTGACACTGAAATATAACGGTTGGACCAGTCGCGAAACCATCACTGCGTTTAACCGCTATACCGAAACGGTCTTCAAACGTTATCAACATCAAGTTAAATACTGGATGACTTTTAACGAAATTAATGCCGCAACTTGGGGATTCACTGGTACCGGCGCGGTTGACGATACCCTCTCTCCAAATGAGCAATTACAACTGCGCTATCAAGCGCTGCATCATCAATTTGTTGCGAGTAGCATCGCCGTTAAACAATGTCATGAATTGATGCCCGATGCGAAAATTGGTTCAATGTTGGCGCGGATGCAAAGTTATCCTAAAACACCGAACCCCACCGATGTCCGTCAAGCGCAAGAAGATGATGAATTGAATCTCTTTTTCACAGATGTTCAGGTCCGTGGCGAATATCCCAACTATATGAACCGTTACTTCAACGACCACGACATCGAACTTGAAATGGCACCTGACGACTTACAAATAATCAAAGATTATCCGGTCGATTATTTAAGCTTCAGCTATTACATGTCAATGGTCAGCTCAGCTAAACCCGCCGGTGAAAAAACAGCTGGCAACTTAATCCTCGGTGAAAAGAATCCGTATCTCGAATCAAGCGACTGGGGTTGGCAAATTGATCCCGTCGGTTTACGGATTACCCTCAACAATCTCTGGGAACGCTATGGTGTACCACTATTCATCGTCGAAAATGGCTTAGGCGCAATCGATAAGGTTGCAGCTGACGGTCAAATTCATGACCCTTATCGTATTGACTACATGCGCAAACACATCGCACAGATGAAAGAGGCCGTTCAAGACGGCGTGGATCTAATGGGCTACACCATGTGGGGACCAATCGACTTAATTAGTGCCTCTACCTCTGAAATGTCCAAGCGCTACGGCTTTATTTACGTCGACCAAGATGATGACGGCAACGGTACGCTCGAACGACGCCGTAAAGACTCGTTCTACTGGTTCAAAAACGTTATTGCCAACAATGGTGAAGACCTCTAAAACATAGAAAAAGCCCCCGACTTTTGTCCGGGGCTTTTTCTTATACTGTAAAAATAAATCGATCGAATGCTTGCGCAATCCCATCAGAATCGTTATCGGCGGTAATAAAGTCGACGTGAGCTTTCGCTTCTGCTGATCCGTTACCCATCGCCACCGCAGTTCCGGCAAATTGGAACATTGGAATATCGTTTTTCTCATCGCCAATTGCCATAATTTCATCAGGTGCAATCCCTAGCTCGTTCGCGAGATATTGCACCGCTTTGCCTTTATTGACATCGGCATGCATCACTTCTAAAAAGCGGTCAGCCGCACGAACAACATAGTTATCCGTTCCAAATTGTGCGCGCACTTGTGATTCATGTGCGTCCAGCTGGTCACTCGTTCCAGTAAAGACAGCTTTTACCATTTGTATTGTAGGAGCGACTTTACTCGGTTTACGGATATGAATCCCCGCCTCATTTTCCCAAGCTTGAACAACCGTAATGGGATCAACGTCTAGATTACTTGTATAGATCGCACTATTCTGATTAAGCACGTTATACGCTAAACCTGTTTCCCGTGAAAACTGATCGATGGCTTGATACGTTTCACGGCTGATCCCTGACTCTTTTAGAATCTTACCGGCCGCCGTCTCAATGATGCTGCCGTTAAACGTAATCACATATTGCTCGTCACCAGTAATCCCCAATTGATTCAAAAAGGGTGTCACGCCAGCTAATGGCCGCCCGGAACACAAGACAACCTTCACACCTTGTTCAAGCGCCTTAGCGACTTGTTGCTTCGTACTGGCTAGCGGTTGGTGCTGTGAACTCAATAATGTATCGTCAATATCAATCGCAACTAATTTAATCGTCATCTCAGTACTCCTCAAATTAAATTTAATCTGTAAAATGCTTTGGTTGGCGAATCTATGTGATTGCTATTCAAACCCATCTTTTAGTTTTTGCAATACACCGGTTTAACTATAAACACTTTGCAATTGCCGCATTAACCTTTTCTTTTTCACTTTCAATCAAGGCCACGCGACTTTCGATGACCTTAATGTCCATCGTTATTTCCCGGGTTAAGCCTGGGGTATCTAATTTAGGTTCGAAGAAGGCTTTGAATTCCGCTAAACGTTCTGGCGTCTTGAAGACTGCCGCGATTGATGTGATATAAGTTGTAAATTCCATATCGCCACCGACTGTGTCTTCTAGCCATTGCCAATCATTGCGAATCCAATCCCAAGTGGCTTGTTGACTCGCATCGTTAGCGAGTAAACCCCGGAACCAAGCCCGTAAATCTTGCGGTTTAATTGTCCCGGCATCTTCAAATTTACTAATTAAAGTGATGATTAATTCAGGATCAGTCGTCCGTGTTAAGGCAGCACTCAAGTCGTTCTTATAGCTGGCATCGCTAGTTTGACGATAAGCTTCTAAGAGTTGACTATAAAGCGCGGCGTTACCAAAGTTTTGCACTTCATTCATCAAGACTAGTACCCGAATAGCAGCTGGTAAAGTTGCCAACTGATCTTGGTTAGCTTGGAATAATGCGTGCGCCGCATCAATCGGTGCTTGGTTCTTAGCATACAAGGCTGCACTTAAAACTGTCGGCCGCATCAATTGATCATCATTGGTATCCGTTGGTTGAACCGTCCAACCTAAGCGTGCCACTTGTGCTTTACTCAATTTATCGAAGAAAGTCCGCAAGTGTTGTTCACTTGTTTCACCGGCTGTGACAAACTTCTTCAAATTACCAGCCACTGTATAAAGTGCATCAGCCACTAAGTTAGAATTACTTTTAGCAAATGGTGCTAGAACTGGAACGACATCGGCGTAATTAATTTGCCGTCCTTCAGCCAATAAACGTAAATCTTGTAGTAATTGAAGTTGCGCGATTGGTGCCATTTCAGCACTATCTTTTAAAATATCGTCGAATAACGTTTGATCATAGTTAACGATGAAATGTGATTCGTTCCCCACATTTAAACGGAATGGTTGCCCATTATCGGCACGTAACTGCGCGTAATCGCCAAGCACTAATTTGCGGTCAGTCATCAACAATGGTGCAGCCGCATAGTTGCTCTTCAATGGAATTTGCCATTGCCGGCCAACCTCTTGGCCTTCGCCAATGAAGAATTGTTGTTGACTAAGCGTTAATTGTCCGTCAACGACTTTAGCCGTTACCACTGGATAACCTGGTTGTTCGAGCCATGAATTCATAATAGCACCGACGTCTAAGTTAGCGGCTTTACCAAGTGCAACCCATAAGTCAGCCCCTGTTGCATTTCCGAATTGATGGGCTGCAAAGTAAGCTTTCAAACCCGCGCGTAATGCATCGTCGCCAATTAAAGCGCGGACCATCACGAGCATCCGTGCACCTTTAGCATAAACAATCGCGCCATCAAATAAGGCGTCGATTTCAGCAGGATTGTTAACTTGCACGTGGACTGATTGAACACCGTCAGTTGCATCCCGTTGTAAAGCAGCTGATGCTTCTGAGGTTTGGAAACTTTCCCAAATGTGCCAATCAGGTTCAAGTGCATCGATGGCGACGTATTCCATCATATTAGCAAAACTTTCGTTTAACCAGAGATCATCCCACCATTGCATTGTCACTAAATCGCCGAACCATTGGTGCGCCAATTCATGGGCAATCACGGTTGCTACACGGTGTTTCGTCGTTAGCGCCGTATTATCTGGATCGAGCAATAAGTAAGCTTCTCGATAAGTGACTAAGCCCCAGTTTTCCATTGCACCGGCTGAAAAGTCAGGTAAGGCCAACTGCCATGAATGTGGGAGTGGATATGGTGTTTGGTAGAAATCTTCGAAGAATTCGATTGAACGTTTGGCAATATCCAATGCAAATTCGAGTTCGTTGGCTTGATGCGCTTTAGTGGCAAAAACGCCCACTTGAACGCCACTCTTCGTCTTCGTTTGTGCGCCTTGGAGTTCACCGAAGGCAAACGCCACAAGATACGTTGACATCCGAACTGTCGTTTCAAAATGATGAACGCCATCGATAACTTCTTTTTCAGGCATGTTGCTGAGGATTGTTTCGCCTTCGTGTTCGTCAAATTTAATCGCTAAATCAAAAGTGGCTTTGGCTTCTGGTTCATCGACACATGGAAAAGCTTGGCGCGCAAAGTTGGTTTCAAATTGCGTCCCAATCAATTCTTTTTGCACCCCATCGACTTGATAATAAGAAGGATAGATGCCCATCATCGAATCCGTTAAAACAGCAGTATATGAAATGACCAATGTCACTTCGCCTGGTTGGCCCACTTCGACCTTCAAGGCATTCGCGTCATTATCAACTGTAAATGGCACGCTCTTCCCCGCAGCACTTACCGTTTCAATCACCAAACCATTTTGATGAATTAAGACCACCGCATCCTTAGCGGTCCCGGTAATTGTTGTCCGACCACTAAATCGTTTTTGAGCCCGATTAATATCTAAAAAAACTTGATAATGTTCCGGTTGAAAGCTTTGATAAAAACGCATCAATTCTGCCATATTATGATCTCCAATTTCATTTAGAATACTGTTATTATACGACTTTTCATTTCAAAAAGCTGTTGTCATCCATCTCATCAACATAAAAAAGACGCTCCACAGAACGTCTTCTTTAATCAATTAAACTTGTTGTTTAGCTGGGCGAATCAAGACTTCACTGACTACCACATGTTTTGGTTGGTCAATCGCATATAAGACTGCATTAGCAATGTCTTCTGGATTGAGGGCCAACGCTGATTCTTCTGGGGCATCCATTAATTGCTTAACGCCTTCGAAAACAGCGGTGTTGCCAATTGTATTGACCAATTCTGTTTTAACAGCACCTGGTGAGACAATCGTTGAGCGGATGCCGTTATCTTTTTCTTCTCGTAACCCTTCCATAATGGCGCGTACAGCATATTTTGTCCCGTTATAAACGGCAGAAGCTGGATAAACGACATGTCCGGCAACCGAATCAGTTGAGATAATCAACCCATCTTGTTGGGCTTGCATCGTTGGTAAAACCGCACCGACCCCGTTTAAAACACCCATGATATTGATATCGAGCATCTTTTGCCATTGATCGTAATCGCGTTCGCTCAGATTTCCTTGGGGCATGACGCCAGCATTGTTATATAAGACATCTACGCGACCGAACCGATCGAGTGCTAATTGGACTAAGCTTGCCATCTGGTCTCGATTAGTGACATCAGTGGCTTGGTAAATTGCATTTTCCCCGATTTCTGCCACTAAGGCTTGGAGCCGATCCTTGCGACGAGCGGCCAAAACAACCTTAGCCCCTTTGCTTGCTAATAATTTGGCAGTTGCTGCTCCGATACCTGATGAGGCACCTGTAATGATAACGACTTTATTTTGAATTGACATGTTAAAACTCCTTTTCTGCTTTAATTTGACGAATGACTTTTGCCGGTGTGCCGGCGACAATCATATTAGCTGGTACATCTTTGGTGACAGTTGCGTTGGCAGCCACAATCGCATTTTCGCCGACTGTCACACCGGGGAGAATTGTTGCCCCCGCGCCAATCCATGCGTTCTGTTTGATATGAACTGGTTTAACGAATAACCCACGCCGATCGGCTGGATTTTCCAAATGATTCACGGTAATTAATGAGGCGCGCGGCCCAATCAACACGTGATCATCAATCGTAATCCCACCTAAATCAACGAATAGAACATTATTATTAATAAAAATCTCTTTACCAAAGGTAATGTGTTTAGCGTAGTCCGTATAAAAGGGTAATGACACTGTCACTGGTTCATCTATTTCTTGATCCGTAATACACTTTAAATACGCCCGTACTTCGGCTGCATCGTGATAGCCTGTATTCATTTCCATCACTAATCGCTCATTATTGCCTTTGACCAAATGAATTTCTTTAAACAACTCCGAATCACGGTAAATCGGTTGATTCGCAATTCTCGTTCGCAATGAGTAGTCCACCTTGATTACCTCCTTTTAGCGCGCTTCTTTACTTGCTGTTTTCAGTATACTTCGCTAAACTAACAATGACTAATACTCATATCGAATAGCTAGCTATAACTTTTATCAATAGGAGAAGTATTATGGATTTACGTGTTTTAAATTACTTTTTAACCGTTGCCCAGGAGAAAACAATCAGTAAGGCTGCTGAGGTCCTCCACTTATCACAGCCCACGCTCTCTAAACAACTTAAGGACTTGGAGGTTGAATTAGGCGTTCAACTCTTCACCCGTGGCAATCGCGAAATCACATTAACAACCGATGGCATTTACCTGCAAAAACGCGGACGCGAAATCTTATCTTTAGTTGATACAACGACAAATAACTTAACGCATAATCAGGTCGTCAGTGGGACCATCAGCATTGGCGCCGGTGAAACGCAGGCCTTTCAACTAATCGCGATGATTATCAATGATTTACGACAACGCTACCCTGATATCACTCTGCAATTATTCAGCGGCACTGCCGATGAGGTCAAAGAACGGATTGATCAAGGTTTGCTCGATTTTGGTCTCGTTATTGATCCTGTCGATAAGCAGCGCTATGAATTCGTCCGCTTACCCGTATCAGATCATTGGGGCGTACTAGTTGCCGACGACCATCCAATTGCGGCGCACTCGACCGTTGATGCAGCAACCTTGGCGCAATATCCCTTATTAATTTCGGGACAATCACTCGTTCGTCAACAAATTAGTAATTGGTTTGGCGCTAACCTTGATCAACTTGATATTATCGGGACCTACACGCTTTTATATAACGCCTCATTATTGGTCAAAACCAGTAACAGCGCCGCATTGTGCATCGACGGCATTATCAATACTAAGGACAACGGCTTAAAATTCGTTCCGTTTAATCCGCCACTAACCGTCAATACGAACATTATCTGGAAAAAAGGCCAAGTCTTCTCGAGTGCTGGTCAGGTTTTTAAAGAAGCCCTCACAGATCAGACAAACAAAAAGCCGTCACATTAACTGTGACGGCTTTTTCAATATGCACTTTATTTGCAGAAATTCTTAATTTATGTCCGTTGCTTTCCCTAAATACGGGCCCTATAATGCATATTGAATCTTATCTGGAGGTCTTTTGATGATGGAAAAAACTGAAAAAATCGCAATTTTAGAAAAACTGGTCTCAATTGATACAACAGACCAAGCGGAAGGTGTGATTGCCGACTACTTAGCCGATCTATTCACACAACACGGTATCCAGACTGAAAAAGTGGCTTCTAAACCAGGCCGCGAAAACTTAGTGGCCTATCTAGGTGAAGCAACCGACAAAGTCCTCGGCGTGACTGGTCATATGGACGTCGTCAGCATCGGCGATCGCAGCAAATGGACGAGTGATCCCTTCACCCTAACCGCTCGCGATGGTAAACTCTTCGGTCGGGGTGCTACTGACATGAAATCTGGACTGGCCGCTCTTGTGATTGCAATGATCGAATTACACGATGAAAATGTCCCATTAAATGGTCAAATCAAACTCCTTGCAACAGTCGATGAAGAAAAGAACGAAACTGGTGCCCAAACTTTAACAACCCAAGGTTATGCCGATAATTTGACAGCCTTATTAGTTGCCGAACCATCTGGCGTTGATAAACAAGCCTTGGCAAACAGTAGCGACAAATTTCCCACAGAAATCGTCCAAAAACTACTCAGAGCTAATCAAACCAATGAACAACATTTTCTGATTTTCGCCCACAACGGTTCCCTTGATTTTAAAGTGACGGCGACTGGTAAAACAGCCCACAGTTCAATGCCCGAACTCGGTATTAACGCAATTGACCATTTGCTCACCTACTACAATCGACAAAAACAATACTTCGATCAAAAGCATCCCATCGATGATGTCCTCGGCGATATTGTTCCCGTCACAACCTTAATCAATGGTGGTGAACAAATTAATTCGGTCCCCGGTCACGCAGAACTCACTTGCCGCGTTCGCACGACCCCCGCATTAACTGGCGACCAAGTCATTGCCGATCTCAATGCCATTATTGCTGAACTTAACCAACAAACAGACATGAATTTAGCATTAACTGTCATTAATAACCAACCACCGGTTAAAAGTAATCCACAGGCACCATTCATTCAAAGTGTTCAAAAAATCGGCGCACAAAAGTTATCCCAAGCTTATCCACTGATGCACGTTGCTGGTGGTACTGATGCCGCCCACTTTGCTAAGAATAACCCCAACTTACCAGTGGCAGTTGTCGGCCCCGGCAATGATACCAGTCATATGATCGACGAATACGTTGACGAAGAAATGTACCTCAAACACATCGACTTCTTTAAAGCAGTCATGACGGATTATTTAAAATAGATAGATTGCAAATTTGATCTAAATTTTTTAATAAATTAGTCAACATAATCTGGTAATATCGCCTCGGTTAAGCGCTTCAATCAAAGTTCGGTTAATTCTGAGTAACATAGTCGTCATATTTTGAGCACTAATGTACTTTAACCTATTCTATTTAAGTATTGGACAGTTCTAGCTCACAAAAAATTTCGATTTTAATTCGTTCAGAATAACTTACACTAAACAAAAGAATCAATTCCTAAAAATATGTCTGTGATAAACACTATGTGATACTTACACTGCCATCTGGTATGTGCTGCTAAACTACTATCGTCTTTTACTTGAGACATGATAAAAATCCCTTTCGCTTTTAGATTTGGTTGGTAGCCATTCTCTATAGCGAAAGGGATTTTTAATGCTGAAGCTAATTCTAACTCCCGCACCTAAAAGGTGTGGTTTATTTTTTCCTAAAAAAATGAAACTAGGCGGCACATCGCCGATAAAATATCGACAATGTGCCACCTAGAAAAGACAACTAACTATTTACTTTAACTTTTGGGGTATTTGTTACCCATACTAACGTTTCTATTTATTTGGTAAAAACATCTGTCATAATTTTAATTTATATATTTATCTTCACCAGCAAAGAATCCAAATCCCCCTAATAAAATAGCAGTCACAATTAAAATAATTAATGATACATTCCAATTATGAGTCATATCATGCATAAAGCCAAAGAGAGTTGGGCCAATTGCAGCTAACAAGTAACCAATTGATTGAGCCATGCCTGATAGTTCTGCCCCTTCTCTTGCATTTCTTTTTTTTAGGTTAAAAAACATCATTGATAGTCCAAATGCACAGCCACCACTGATTCCAATAAAAGCAATTCCTATAATAATAGTATTATTTATAAAAAGCCCACTAATTCATAAACACATTAGGATTGATGTGTTTATGGCAATTTTACTCTGTCTTTTGACCCTCCCAGCAATAATTGGAATTATAAATGTAAATGGTAATAAAAATAATTGCATCATTGACAATAAATAACCAGCTTGTTCTGCAGTGAATCCCTTTTGAATAAGCATTTCAGGTAACCACGCGACTAACACGTAGAATACTAGTGACTGTAGGCCCATAAATATAGTAACTTGCCACGCAGTTTTTGAATGCCAAATACTATTCTCTATAGGTAATTCCTCTATCTTATCTGGTTTATCATGTCTTTTCAATTGTGGAATCCATGCGATACAAGCAATTAAAGCCAAAATAAGCCAAATCCTAAGTGAATTATTCCAACCTAGATTTAGATTATTAGCTAATGGAAAACTAACTCCAGATGCAATTGCCCCACATAAATTCATACTAATTGAATAAATACCAGTAATTAGGCCTAAGCGATGATTAAATTCTCTTTTTATTAAACTTGGAATTAATACGTTACACATGGCAATTGCACTACCTACTAAAATAGTTCCAAATAATAAAGTGCTTGTTTGGGGAATTGATCTAATAAATAACCCTATAACTAATACGATTGTAGAATAACCAATAGTATATTCTAGACTCAATTTTTCAGCTATTTTGGGTGCCACTGGTGATAAAATAGCAAAAGCCAATAACGGAATTGTCGTTAAAAATCCCGCAATAGTTCCAGAAATACCAATATTGTCCTTAATTAAACCTGTTAAAGGGCCAACTGCAGTTAATGGTACTCTTAAATTTGTTGCGACAAATATAATTCCTAGAAGTAATACAGTTACCTCTACACTCTTCTCTTGTACTCTCTCTCTCATATGAACCCTCCAAAATATGCAATTATATATTATAGTATATAATTGCATATTACATTATAGGTTCTCATATTTTACAACTATGTTCATCAAAATATCTTCATTAGTATCATTAATATACTCATGCGAATTATTATTTATGAAGTAAATTGTATTGTGTTCATGAACAATATAACTATCATGCTCAACTCTAAGATTTAATGTCCCTGATAGTACAGTTATCACCTCTAAAGTATTAGAAGTCTGGCTATCTAGATAATACTTACTATTAGCTTTTAGCCGAACTTTATATACCTCGAAATCAAATTGACCTACAATTGGTTCGACTTCCCACTTGTGATTTTCATCTTCTAAAAAATAACCATGATTTTCAGTTGAAAAAACGACATTACTTCCTCTATTTTTAAATAGAGACATTAGTGGGGCTTCTAGACATTTTGTTAACTTCCATAAAGTATTTATTGTTGGATTCGATTTTCCATTCTCTATCTTTGTTATAGTTAGTGAACTTAGTCCTGATAATTCTGATAATTTTTCTACACTTATTTTTTTACTTTGCCTTAATTGTTTAATTTGTTCTCCGATATTATTAACTATATTATTATTTGAACTCATAGTAATTATCCCCGTTATATTAATTTTTGGCTAAAATGCTTAACTAAGCTCCTTAGTTTATATATATTATACTCTGTTATATTTATAATAGACATTTTTATAATAAAATATATATTCTTATAAATTAGTTAGCAATAGTCCTATTAGGTAGGATTATTGCTGATCCAATACCTTCCCCAAAAAGCTACTAGCATTAAAAGAGACTGCTTTAAGTTTTTTCTGCTCGAATTAATTTCGCGCGTTTTATAATCAAGTTAGCCAAATACTTTTAGCTAATTGATAAAATAAAAAACACCAAGACAAATCTCTGTTATCATTGATGTTCCTACACAAA
>NZ_JAMQEX010000015.1:0-55272 GCF_033176295.1 Latilactobacillus sp. | reverse complement strand
GATTCTTTAAATTCATTTGAATATTTAATTGCCATAATAAAAAGCTCCTTTATGATGTATTATATCGAACAGTTTGTCCGTAATTCCATCATAGGAGCCGTTCTCTTTCAGGATTCACAGAATCATACCTCAATGGCGGTAACTCATAAAGCTGGCGTCTATTATCTGCTACGTTATCATCTTCATTTACACCAATTACTGACGCCAAAACATCTTCTTTAAAATCATTTGACTTAGCATCAAATACGGACGTGCTTGCTTGAAAATCTAGTGCACTATACTGATAACTCTGTGCATAACTATTTTCAAAATGCTGTGTAAACGCACGTTTTAAATTATTCAAAGTCTTCTCATTTAGATAGTCAGTATTGGAATTTAATTTATCTTTTAAAACAGTATATAAACCTCTATGCAATTGAGCTGGCTTTAGATTCGTCTCTTTAACAAGTATCTTCAAAAATTCACCGTACTTCATCCCATTTAGTACATTTAATTTTTCATACTCTGCTGTTTGCTCATTTATCTGCATTTCATTATTCTTCTCACTATAAGCCAGGGTCTGATGAACTGATTCAGCATATTGCTTCACAAATATATCCTCTTCATGCATAACATCATCAATTAAGAATTGTAGGGCATCCTCATCAATACGCGTAAACTCTAGCATGTATCGATTAGAGAACCGCTCCCATAATTCACGCATTTGATTCCAGTTATCTTTATTCAACTTAATTCGTTGCTTAGATCTAGGTCCACCCACCGTAATTTTATCTTGTCTAACGCGACTTTGTTGTCCCAAAACTGGATATAAATCTAGTAGTTTGTTTAAACCATTTTCTTTAAACTCATTACTGCGGTTAATAATTCCTTCGATATCTAATTTTTCTAGAAGCTGATCTTTTGTAAGACTAGCATCATCTTTTAAAATTATTTCTATCATATTATCTGTTATTTTGGTTTCATCTAATTTGATAGTTGTATCATCATTGACTTCGCTCACTAAACTCTCTGCAAATGACTTTTCATCATAACCAATTAAAAATCTTAATCTGCTAGGTAATTCCGTCTGTTGTAGTCGATGCCCATTTTCATCGACAGGTAATCGTAACCCCCGACCAACTTCCTGAATCTTAGAATTTTCACTTCCTGATGTCCGCAACTTGGCAATCACAAATACATTGGGATTATCCCAACCTTCTCGTAATGTCCACTTAGAGAATAGAAAACGTCTAGTTTGCCATTTCCCTTTATCATCTTTAAAGGAAAGTAACTTTTCCTTGTTTTTTAAAATGTCATCAACTTCAGCTTGAACAGCTTCATCTCCAGAACCACGATCTTCACCAAAATAACCAGCATGCACATTTTCAGTGAGATTTACCAGAGTTGCTTGTAAGAATGATAGGTATTCTTGTTCTCGCGGCAATTTCTTTAATCTAAATGTTCGAATTAAACTTTCAAGTTTTCTTTGTAATAATTTTTCAAATATCTTCTTTAACCAACCATCCTCGTCTCGATACGATTTAATTGAATCGATAAAAAACAGCGAGAGGGTTTTAACCTTTGCTTGATTATCATTTTCACGCATAAAATTCTGAATTTCTGCTTCAAAATGTTTGTCAATTGCATCTTTGATGATTAATTCCTGATACGAATTAGTCATCGTAGCTGGTAAAAAGGTCATCCCCTTTTCTAATTCCAAACCGTTAGATAATACTTTTGCACCTTCATATGTGACGTCGCCATCAAAGCCAATATCATCGCCTTTTTCAAACGTATATAACTCTTGTTTATTTTTAAGCACCAATTTTTGATTTGTAACCGAGTCTACAACATAGCGATCATTAGCCTCAGACTCTGTCACCGTCGGATAATAAATATCAATTCCTTTTACCAAACCATCATTAAAAGCAGTAATTGCATTTAAATTAAATTGAGGCTGTTTCCGATAGTAATCTTTGATTTCTTTTGCATTTCGTCCTTTACCAACCTTAACCTTAGGAAAGGTTGCCCCAAATCTGATAATGATTTGCGGCTGTGTACTTTGAATGGCTTTATAGAACTCCCCACCTCTTGGAAAACGATGGGGTTCATCAACTAGAACAACTGGCCTAGTCGCTTGAATTGCTTCTAGTGGTTTTGTAAATCCCGACAATAACGTTTGATTAAACCGTTCTTGCCCTTTATTTTTCCCACGCGAAATAACACCCTTCATATTATCTGAATTAAGCATTCCTGCGTTAATTAGCAAAACTTGAATAGTTGAAGTATTTAAGCGATCACCCTCAATAAAATCAACTAAATTAGCTGGAAGTAAACCCTTTTTACTATTAAAATCACCTGCATTAATAACATTTAAGTTAATTTGCGTATTTTCATAAAATTGTGAAAAATGCTGTTTCGCATAGTCTGCTTGAATGAAATTCTTCCATCCTTCTTTAATCGCTGGTGATGGTACAACCACGATAAACTTAAACAAGCCATATTTCTGGTGCATTTCAAACATTGTTCGAACACCTACATAGGTTTTACCAGTACCGGTCTCCATCTTAATATCAATATTAGTACTATCTTCCCCAGCACCTTTAATAATCGGATTCGCATAGACATAGTTACTATCTGGATTCGCTGAATACGCATCAATTCCTAAAAAAGCCTTATCAATTGCTTCTAATGCTTCTTGTTGGTGAGGTAATTCTTCCAATAAAATTTTCATTATATTACCTCCTAGTATCGAACTAATACTTTGACATTATTTTCCAGTTGCTTCAACGCAATCTTTAATTCTCGCAGACTCTCCATTGCCATTGGGTAACCAAATACAACAATCGTTTGTACCGCGATTTGATTCGTCCCAATCGCATTGACCAATGCCTTTGTATTCTCTGACTGCCAATTATCAGTAATAATGTAGATTCTTTGCTGATTGACATACGCCACTTTGATACCACCGAAATCTATCATCTTAATTGGCACATCAAACTGATAATTATCGCTTGCTAAATAAGTTTGTAAGATAGTATCAAACCCACTGGCTTGCCCAGTAACACCCAAATGATCACTTGAGAAATCATCCAACATACTATCAAACATATCTAACTGTAAATTATCATCAAATTCAAGTTGATCTAACGTTTCTTGTTTTGCTGGTACTACCCGATAATGCTTGAATCCACCATCAAAATCCTCAGATAAATTGGTATTTTCGGCTTTAATTTTGGCGCTAGCTCGAATAATCCGTTCTCTTGAAATCTCATCGATTGATTTAAATCCAGCTTTATACGCTGCTTTGCCACCTTTTGTTGGTACCTCTTTACCATTAGAATTAGTTGTAAAAGTTGGTTCAGGTAACGTACACATCATAAATTGACGATGGCCACCATCCTCAGCATTTAATTGCATCACTGCATCGGCAGTAGTGGAGGATCCAGCAAAGAAATCCAAAATTATTGGTTCTTCATTATTCATTAAAGATATAATCTGTTTTATCAAATTAATAGGCTTAGGGTTGTTAAATATATTTTTCACATTAAATAAACTATTCAAATAATTAGTAGTAGCCCTTGTTTGAATCTTAATAACTGATCGACCCACATCTAGCTTGTCCTTATTTAAATAGGTTTTTTTTGAAGCTAGTTTACTATCTTCTTCTGGAAAATAAATTAAATTTTCAGAAACCCACTTATTCCAAGTTTCAACGTTCGTACTCCAACCCCTAGCGGGAACTTTCAATGGTCTTCCTGTCTTTATATTTATCCTTTCATCTTTAGGACCTCTTGATTGAGGATCATCAAGTGGTCCTATACGAAATACTCCATACTGATCGACAAATTTATAATTCGATATATTATTACTTGTTAAATTATTTTTCTTATAAAAATCCTTTAATTTTGTTTCAGCTTCTTTATTATCATAATCGTTTGCTATCCTAACAATTTGATCAGTTAATGGATGAGGAGATCCCCATACTTGCTTTCTCGCTTCTGGTTCGTTCTTTACATACGTAAGCATATATTCATGTGATGTCGCAATCATCATTGGATCATTCTTAGGAGTGGCATCAATTATCACTTCAGCCACAAAATTTCCTTCACCATACACATCATCCATTAATAATTTCAGATTTGCTTGTTCATTATCATCAATGGATACAAAAATTACCCCAGTATCTTTCAACAATTTCTTAGCTAAATATAAACGTGGATACATAAATGTCAGCCACGCACTATGCGTTGATTTTCCTTGAATCGATTTTAATCTTTTTAGTTCTTCACTATTCAACCCAAACATATCTTGTAATTGTCCATCAGAATATTCAAAATTATCCGGATAAACAAACCCATCTGATCCAGTATTATAGGGTGGATCAATATAAATAAAATCAATCGAATTCGCATAATTCTGCTGTAGATGTCGTAAAACTTCTAAGTTATCACCACTAAAGAATAGATTTTTACTACTCTTATTCTCCGCTTTTTCATTATGCACATTATCTGGTACAATCACGGTTGTTGGTCGTTCACCCGCTTGTTTTTTAGCATAGTTCTTACCAATGAAGTCTAACTGATAACCGCTAGTTAATTCATTAATATTATTCTCATTTAAACTAGCTTTAAATTTTTCTAAATCAAAACTCCCCAATTCTTTCACAGCACCAAACTCATCGAGTTTGTCCGCTGTAAAAAAATTGGGGAGTTTATTTTTAAGTTCATCATAAAAAGCGGTGTTAGCTTTAACACCGTTGTTATATTCTAAATTAGCACGTAATCCTTGCTCTGCTCATAGTCGCCCCTCAAAACCCTTCTGTCAAGCGTTTTATTTCATTTCTAATCTTTTATTATTATATCACAGACTATGCTTTATAGTTGCTGTACTTCCAAATAGAAATCTAGATTAAAATTAATATTATTCTTAATAATTCAAAAAAAGCCCTCACCCACCGCCAAACAATTCTTGGCAGGTGCATGAGGGCTTTTTAATTACATCATATCAAACAACGATAATTGATTTTCATCAGGCAAGTCATTCAATACGTTATTTTCTGTTAAATATTCAATCAATGTTTTCGATACTTTCCCACGGTTAGATAAGTCTTCTTTAGATAAGAAAGGTTTTTCTTCGCGGGCGGAGACGATTTGTTTAGCAACGTTATCGCCAAGACTTGGGACTGCGCGGAATGGTGCGAGTAAGGTATGGTCGTCTTGGATCAAGAAATCAGATGAATCTGATTTTTCGATGTCGACCATCTTAATTGTGATGCCGCGTTCCAAACATTCATTGGCGATTTCAAGCACGGTTAACAAGTTCTTTTCTTTCGTACTGGCTTCCATCCCTTTATCCGTGATTTCCTTCATACGAGCCTTCACGCCTTCTTTACCTTGGGCCATCGCCACGAGGTCGAAGTCACTGGCCCGCACACTGAAGTATGCACAGTAATAAATAATTGGGAAGTACACTTTGAAATAGGCAATCCGGAGCGCCATCAAGATATAGGCGGTCGCATGGGCTTTCGGGAACATATATTTAATCTTGAGACAAGAGTCAATATACCAATCCGGCACGTTTTCATTATCGCGCATGGCTCGTTGCCAATCATCCGGAATCCCTTTGCCTTTACGAACCCGTTCCATAATGTTGAAGGACATACTATCGTCCATTCCCCAGTGAATTAAATCCATCATGATATTATCACGACAACCAATAACGTCTTTCAGGGTGACAACGCCTTTATTAATTAGTTCTTCGGCATTCCCCAACCACACGTCGGTCCCATGAGAAAGGCCAGAAATTTGGAGTAGTTCTGAGAAGGTTGTTGGATGTGTTTCTTCCAACATTCCGCGAACAAAACGCGTCCCGAATTCTGGCACGCCCAAGGTGCCCATCTTCGAATTAATCTGTTCAGGCGTCACGCCGAGTGAATCAGTGCCGGAGAACAAGGCCATCACGCCCGGATCATCAGTTGGGATTGATTTAGGATCAATCCCAGAGAGATCTTGGAGCATCCGAATCATCGTGGGATCATCATGCCCCAGGATATCGAGCTTCAAGATATTATCATGGATCGAATGGAAATCAAAATGGGTTGTCTTCCAGGCCGCATCTTGATCATCGGCCGGGAATTGGATTGGCGTGAAATCATAGATATCCATGTAATCAGGCACAACGATAATCCCAGCTGGATGTTGACCTGTCGTCCGTTTAACACCGGTCGAGCCTTTTGCCAACCGATCGACTTCAGCCCCGCGGAAAGTTTGTTCCGTATCACGTTCATAGGCTTTAACATAACCGTACGCCGTTTTATCAGCGACCGTCCCGATTGTCCCGGCCCGGAATACGTTATTTTCACCGAACAAGACCTTCGTATAGTTATGGGCGACTGGTTGATAATCACCGGAGAAGTTCAAATCAATATCCGGCACCTTATCCCCGTGGAAGCCAAGGAAAGTTTCGAACGGAATATCATGGCCGTCCTTATCAAGTGGCGTGCCACATTCAGGGCAATCTTTGTCCGCTAAATCGTAACCCGAACCAACTTCCCCTTTGGTAAAGAATTCGGAGTAGTGACAGTTAGAACACCGATAATGCGGTGGTAACGGGTTAACTTCGGTGATCCCGGTCATGGTTGCGACTAAACTCGAACCAACCGATCCCCGGGAACCAACCAAGTACCCATCCTTGCCACTCTTATAAACCAATTTTTGAGAAATCAGGTAAATAACGGAGAATCCATTCCCGATGATACTCTTCAATTCTTTTTTCAAACGGGCTTCGACGATTTCAGGTAACTCAGCTCCGTACAATTCGTGCGCACGGTTCATCGTTAAGGTTTGAATTTCGTCTTCGGCGCCGGCCATCTTAGGCGTGTAAAGTTTATCTTTAACCGGTACAATTTCGTCGATTTGATCGGCAATCTTTTGTGGATTGGCTACGACTAATTCTTGCGCTAATTCTGGCCCTAGGAAGTCAAAGGCCGTCAGCATTTCATCAGTTGAGCGGAAATGAACATCTGGTAACTTCGAACGGTTCAAGGGGTTGGCCCCGCCCATTGAGTGAATCAGAATCTTCCGATAAATCGCGTCTTCTGGATTCAAATAATGTGCATCGCCAGTTGCGACAACTGGTTTGTTGAGTTTTTCGCCAACTTTAACTAAGTTGCGAATGATTTCTTCAAGTGCCTGATTGTCGCGCACCAATTCACGTTCCAATAATGGCGCGTAAACCGCTTTGGGCATCACTTCGATATAATCGTAGTATTTAGCACGATCGAGCGCTTCGTTATACCCTTTTTGCATCATTGCTTCAAAGACTTCGCCATTACTGCAGGCTGAACCGACTAAAATTCCTTCGCGCAAAGCATCGAGTTTACTCTTAGGCAAGCGCGGTGTCCGGTAATAGTATTCAGTCATTGAGGCTGAAACCAATTTGAATAAATTCTTCAAACCAGCTTGGGTTTGCGCCATTAAGACCGCGTGTGCTGGACGGGCTTGTTTGTAAAACTCGCCGACCCCGACGCGATCATTTAGTTGATTGACGTTTACCATATCGTAATTTTCAGCGGCTTCTTTTTCCAACTTATACAATAAATAACCAGTTGATTCAGCATCGGCATTAGCCCGATGATGGTGTTCTAGGTTGATCTTGTAGCGCTTGGTCAATGAATCCAACTTATGATTCTTGTATTCAGGATGCAACATCCGCGATAATTCCAAGGTATCAATGACTGGGTTATCGATCAGGTCAATATCGTTCCGTTCATAACCCGCGTTCAAGAAGCCCATATCGAAACTAACGTTATGACCGGCTAAAACGGCATCGCCAGTAAATTCCTTGAACATTGCCAAGACTTCAGCTTCCTTCTTGGCACCGTGGACCATTTCGTTGGTGATACTGGTCAATTGCGTTGTGAAGGCTGATAGTGGTCGCTCTGGATCGATAAATTCATCGAACGAGGCGACGACTTCACCATCGCGCATTTTGACCGCAGCCAATTCGATAATTGAATCGTAAACGGCTGACAAACCAGTCGTTTCCACATCAAAAATTACGTATTCAGCTGATTCTAGAACTTGGTCGCGCAAATTATAAACGACTGGCGTGCCATCGTTGACCAAGTTGACTTCGACGCCGTATAAAATCTTAACGCCGTTTTTCTTCCCAGCGGCATAAGCATCCGGAAAGGCTTGGAGATTATAGTGATCGGTCACGGCAATCGCAGGTTGGCCCCACTTAGCGGCTTGTTTGACGTAATCGCCGATTGGGTTGGTCGCGTCCATTTGAGACATGTTGGTATGCAAATGCATTTCGATTCGCTTACCTTCAGTCGCTGTATCTTCACGTTTAGGATGACTAACTTCAACTAAATCGTTGGCGTTAACTGTTAAATCACGCATGAAGTTATCTTCTTGGACACTCCCGCGAACCTTAAACCACATGCCTTTATCAATTGCGGCGAATAAACTTTCATCGCTAGCATCTCTTGAGAACTTCTTGACCGTAAATGAGGATGAGTAATCAGTCATCTTCAAGATTAATAATTGGCGGCCAGAACGGAGTACCCGGACTTCTTTATCAAAGATAAAGCCTTCAATTACGATTGAGCGTTCCTCTTCAGTGATACTAATCATCTGACGAACTGGTTCAGCTGGATTAATCCCGCGACCCATCACGATTGGGCCATCAATTGGCTTGCCTTCGGTTTTACGTTTTTCTTTGAGCGCTTCGTTTTTCTTGATTGCTTCGGCAGCTGCTTGCGCACGTTCAGCATCTTGCACCGCCCGTTTTGCTTGGAAATCTTCAATTGATTTTTGAGAAGCTGATTCGTCGATTAATGGTTGAATCGCAAAGTTGGGGAAGCCCAGGCGTTTATAGCCGGCTTGAATCGTCGTTTGCGCTTGATTGATGAAAAAGGTTTTAACAATGTCATTTTCAACAACCAACAAGACTTTGCGGCCTTCAATATAGGGCGTCTCCTTGGCACATAATTCATGCAAGAGTGATGATTGAATCCCACTATGATTGACGACATATTCCCAATAAGCGGCTAAAACACCACCATCAAGTTCTTTAGCATCGGTACTGATTTCAATTGAAACGGCCGCAATCGCTTGAAAAGCCGCTTCTAAATGTTCTTCAAATGCTGTGTAAACCGCAAAGGGTAACACGTTATCGAAGTGTAATTTAAAGGTCCACCGTTTTGACGTTTCGTGGACAATCACTTGCTCGACCTGCCCCGTTTTAAAGCCGGGATAGTGCGCGACATCCGCAGGTAAAGCAATCTGTTCTAATAATTTTTGAAACAATGCGGTTTGATCTAATGCCACAAAAGGGCCTCCTTCTAGTGATACGTTGAATTAAAAAGAGGCCGAAAAGTAACGATTGCCTATAAACGTGCAATCTTGCTACTTTTGACCCTTTTTAAACCTTACTCAGTGACAAAAAACGAGTCTGAGACAAAAGCAAGTTTCATCCCAGGCTCGACTAATGTCAGTTCATCTTTATTTTTCTGAGGCTAACAAAATGCTGAGGGAGTTGATTAATTCATCCTTCTTCACTTCTAATGTTTCGCCTGTTTTACGTAATTTAACTTCGACGATTTCTTCGGCAGCTTTCTTACCAACTGTGATTCGGATTGGTAACCCAATCAAATCGCTATCGGCAAACTTAACGCCAGCGCGTTCTTTACGATCATCGACTAAGACTGAATAACCAGCTTCTTCTAACAAGCCTTCGATTTGTTCAGCCAATTCAACTTGTGCATCATCCTTAACGTTCACTGGAACAACGTGTAAGTCGTATGGGGCAATGGCACTTGGCCAAACCAAACCATTCTCATCTGCTTGTTGTTCTGTGATTGCTGATAATAGACGACTAACACCAATCCCGTATGAACCCATGATGATTGGTTTAGCACGCCCGTTTTCGTCTAAGAATGTTGCACCGAATTGTTCAGTGTAACGTGTTCCTAATTTGAAGATATGGCCAATTTCGATCCCTTTAGTGAATTGTAATTTACCTTCACCGTCTGGGGCTGTTTCGCCTTCTTGAACAAAACGTAAGTCAGCATAGTCTGCGACGTTGAAATCGCGCTTGCTGTTGACGTTGAGGAAGTGATGATCAGCTTCGTTAGCACCTACTACGGCGTTAACAAGTGCTTCAACACTGTAATCAGCAACGATTTGAACATCTTCTGGTGCATTAACGGGTCCGATTGAACCCATTGGAGCGTTCATCGTTGCTTGAACTTGTTCAGCAGTTGCTAGGTCTAAGAAGTCAGCATCTAAGAAGTTCTTCAACTTAACATCGTTGACTTCATAGTCACCGCGTACAAGCACTAAGACTGGTTTTTCATCAGCAATGAAAAGCACACTCTTAATAATCTTTTGAGCGGGTACTTCTAAGCGTGCTGCTACTTCTTCGATAGAATGTGCATCGCCAGTTGCCACTTTTTCTATTTCTAATTGGACATCAGTTGAACTTTGACCAGGACGAACCCCCGTTGCCATTTCTAAGTTAGCAGCGTAGTCACTTTGATCAGAGTAAACAATCGTATCTTCCCCGATTTCAGCAATCGCAGAAAATTCCATTGAATCCTTACCACCCATGGCGCCGGCATCACCAACGATTGCGCGGAAATCTAAACCGCAACGTTCAAAAATGTTCGTGTAAGCTTGGCGCATTTGTTGGAAAGTTGTATCCAAATCTGCTTCATTAGCAGAAAATGAATAAGCATCTTGCATGATGAATTCACGGCCACGGAGTAAACCATAACGAGGACGATCTTCGTCACGATACTTCGTTTGGATTTGATATAACGTTAATGGTAACTTCTTGTATGATTTAATGTTATTGCGCACTAAATCAGCAAATGTTTCTTCATGTGTTGGTCCGAGGATAAAGTCTCGTGAATGACGATCTTTGAATTTGAATAAGTTAGGGCCATAAGTTGCATAACGACCTGATTCTTCCCATAATTCAGCTGGTAAAATACCAGGCATTTGCATTTGTACTGCGTCGATCTTGCTCATTTCATCCTTGATAATCGCTTGGATATTTTCCAATACGCGATAAGCCAAAGGTAAGTAGCTATAAACACCAGCTGAGACTTGGTGAATGTAACCCGCACGAAGCATCATTCGGTGACTTTTAGCTTCAGCCGAATTAGGCACTTCCTTGAGGGTTGGGATAAATAATTTTGATTGTTTCATAAATTGTTACGCCTCCAAAAATATTCTAAAAGAAAAATCGTTGTATATCGTTCCACGTGACTAAGACCATTAATAACACCATAATACCGACACCGATTAATGTCACGATGCCTTCTTTTTCAGGTGAAATTGGTTTGCGACGAATCGCTTCAATAATGTTCAAGACTAACTTACCACCATCTAACGCCGGAATCGGAATTAGATTCATAATCCCCAAATTAAGTGATAAGAATGCTAAGAAATAAACTAACGCATTAAAGCCTTGTTGGGTAAATTGGGTCGTCATTGAATACATGCCGACCGGCCCCGATAATTTATCTAGTGAGAACCCACCGGTTAAAAATGACCCGAGGATCTTGAAAATCTGACTGGCAATTGACCAAGCTTGTGTAAAGCCGTAAGAAATCTTGGCCTTTAGGCTATGATCCATTTTGACTTTTTGTGTGACCCCTACTTGACCAACCTTTTCTTTTTGGTTAGCCACTTTGACAGCCTTGGGAGTCACCTTAATTGTCTTTTCAGTTGCGCCCCGTTGAACGCGCACCGCAACAGTTTCGTTAGGGTGTTCTGAAATTATCGCACTAAAGTCAGTGAAGCTCGCTACTTTTTTGTTATCAACCTTCAAAAGACGATCGTTGGCTTTTAAGCCTGCCTTTTGAGCAGCTGAATTCTCTTGTACCGTGCCAATTTGATTGGATTGCTGTGGCACACCCCCGCTTAGAAAAGCGAAGAGGATAAAGGCTAGAATTGCGAGGATGAAGTTATTAAATGGTCCGGCAAAGTTCGTTAACATCCGATTAATCAACGTTGCTGATTGGAATTGGACATCCACGGGTGCGATTTGCACTTCCGTTCCATCTGCTTCGATAATCGTCGCATCATGTAAGACGGGATAACGTTTCATTTCTGACTCGTCGCCGCCTTCGTAACCTTCGACCCACAATTCCTTTTGTAAATCTGTTTTAGCAATTTGGAAAGGCACCCCGTTTAACGTGGTGACCTTGTCACTTGTATTAATCTGTTGAACGCGTCCTTGTTCGTCCAAAATTAAAGTCGCTTGTGTGCCCGCTTCAATTTCAGATTCATCGTCGGCCATTCCCGCCATTCGAACGTAACCACCTAATGGTAACCACCGGATGGTGTAAGTTGTGCCGTTTTTGCGAGTTGCAAATAATTTAGGCCCCATGCCGACAGAAAACTCACGCACCAAAATGCCTGAGCGCTTAGCCATGTAAAAATGCCCAAATTCATGAACGACCACTAAAATACCAAAGATGATGATAAACGCAATAATTGCAGCCAATGTATCCGACCTCCTTTTTCAATACCGTCATTCAGATTCTGATTTTATAGGGAACTGTCTTATTATATCACGAAATGAAAAGAAAAAAGAGTGCTTTTGCATGCGCCCCTTTTCACAGCTTGATCGCAGAGGATCGAGTTAGTGATAATGAACGGATGGAAAAACACTCTGATTTGAATGATAGCTTTAAAAACGGGTCATTCATGCTAAATGATGCCAAACAAATGTAGTAACGGTAGTACAAACAACATACTATCAAAGCGATCTAAGATGCCGCCGTGACCTGGTAGGATTTTACCTGAATCTTTAACGCCATAATAGCGTTTGTAAGCTGATTCAACCAAGTCCCCTAATTGACCACAGATTGAGAAGATTAAGGTTAAGCCTAACATGATTGGCAATGAGTAAATTTGTGGGAAGAAGTATAAGTAAACTGCTGCAACGGCAACGGCTAATAAAGTCCCGCCAATTGAGCCTTCCCATGTTTTATTAGGGCTAATTGCTGGCCACAATTTATTCTTACCAAATGCACGACCAAACATATAAGCACCAATATCTGTCATCCAGATAACCAATAAGATGTACATCACTGTATCGAAACCGCCCAAATTACGAGCACCGGCTAAGTAGTGGAAGCCAAGTCCAATATACAGGCTGGCTAAAGTTGTGACACCCATATCATCGAAGTTTACACGGTTCTTCGTGAAGACCGTGATGGCTAATAAGATTGCGACGAATAGATAGAACAAATCAAATTGTGAAACACCATCTGGCAACCAGTCAAACGCTCCCGCTGGTAATGCCAAACTTAATACGGCTAAACCGGCCACCATGGCATCTGATGAAACGATAATCCGTTTGCGCATAATAAAGACTTCTGATAATGCGACTAATGCTAATACGGCTGCGGCGATATCAATGAAAATGCCCCCACTAATTAAAATTGGGATAAAGATAATCAACGCAACGACCGCTGTAATCACTCGTTGTTTCATAAACTGAACTGCCTCCTAATAAATAAACGTCTATTTTAAGCCGCCAAAGCGCCGGTGACGTTGTTGATAAGTAAAAATTGATTTTTCAAAAACTTGCGGTGTAAAATCTGGCCAGAATTCATCAACGAAGACTAATTCACTATAAGCGATTTGCCAAAGTAAAAAGTTCGAGATGCGTTCTTCCCCACTGGTCCGGATCAATAATTCAGGATCCGCATACTCCCCTAAGAAGCCAGTCATCAAATATTGACTAATCAAGTCATCATCAATCGAATCAGCCTCAATTGTACCACTTACGGCATCTTTGGCAATCTGTTGGACAGCCTGTTGAATTTCATCGCGACCACCGTAGTTCAATGCGAAGTTTAAAATCATCCCTGTATTTTGCGCCGTATCAGCCATCGCATCTTGCGCTGCTTTTTGCGTTTTTTCAGGTAAGTCATGGATGTTACCCATGACTTTCACACGCACGTTTTCTTCAATTAATTCTGGCATGAACGTGCCGAAGAAATCGACGGGCAATTGCATCAAAAAATTAACTTCATCACTAGGACGCTTCCAATTTTCTGTTGAAAAAGCGTATAACGTGAGAACCTTAACACCCATCCGACTAGCGGCTTTGGTAATTGTCTTCACATTTTCCATCCCTGCTTTATGGCCAGCAACTCTCGGCATTAGCCGTTTGTTAGCCCAGCGACCGTTACCATCCATAATAATGGCAATATGGTTGGGGATATTTTCCGGATCAAGTTGAATTTTTGCTGTTTCTTTTTTATTTGTAAACAAAATGACTCCTCCAGTTTAGTTACTCAACACTGATTGTACCAAAAATTGCTGGGAGTGACTATTTAAAATAATATTAAATATTTTTTCAAATCATCATGATAAGCTCCAAGTATCCTATTAAATGTGCTAAACTAACTAAATAACTTTTATTTTCAAAGGAGTCCTCTATGAAAAAGACATTCGAACTCTTCCGCTTGGATTGGCGGCGGATTCTCAAAAGCCCAATCGCATTCTTACTAATTCTCGCCCTAATTATCATCCCATCCCTCTACGCATGGTTTAATATCTGGGCTTTGTGGGATCCTTACAGTAAGACGCAAGATTTAAAAGTCGCTGTTTATTCAGCAGATCAAAGCGTGACTGTCGCTAAAAAGAAAGTCGCAATTGGTGATGAATTAATCGACCAATTGAAAAAGAACGATAAACTTGGTTGGCAGTTTACAAGCAGTAAAAAGCAATTGGACGAAGGCGTTAAAACTGGTAAATATTATGCCGGTATTTACGTTCCCAAGAACTTTTCTAAGGACTTAATTAGCTTTGTCGACGGTAAAATTCAAAAACCAACGATTATTTATTCATCCAATGACAAGATTAACGCCATTGCCCCTAAAATTACTAGTGCGGGCGCGACAACGCTTCAATCAACCATTTCAGAGGAACTTGTCCAGACGGTTGCTAAAACCCTCATGTCCTCTCTCAATAAGGCTGGCTTTAAACTCGATGAAAATTTGCCCGTCATTAACCGTTTCTCAAGTATGATTCTCAAAACAGACCAACAGATTCCGGAGATTAACCAATATACGGATCAGGTCATCGCACTGCAAAAGAAAATTCCTGAGATGCAGGCTAAATTAACACAAGCCAATGACTTCGTAAACTTCTTACCCGAAGCGAATAAAATGGCTAAGAAAGTCGTCGGCGTCAATCAGTACCTCCCAGAAGTTGAATCCGTAGGTGCCTTAGCTGTTAAGGTCCAAGGGAAGATTCCAGAAATTCAAAGTGCCGGTAAACAGGTGGCAACCCTTGATAGTGATTTTGACGGGATTGCCAATACCTTAACCAATGGTATTTCCGGAGCTAAAACTGGTTTGACCGTTCTTAATAAGACTCAAACCGTCCTCCCAGAAATTATTACCTTTGGTAAATCCGCGCAGCAAGTTTCTAGTCAGGTTAAAAATGACCTGATTCCAAAACTCAAAACGACCTTGCCTGTCATTCAAAGTGCTGTTGATCAAGGCTTAACGATTACTGATCAATTAGCGAAAAATATCGATAATGACTTAAATGCCGTTAATAAACTATTAGAACAAGCTAAAAACGATCCTGATAATCAAGAATTAAAGGCTGCCTTAAAGACCAACCTCGAGCAATTATCAGCCCATACCGCAACGTTACAAGCTAACAACACGCAATTGGCGAATACCTTGCAAAGTTTACAAGATGCTTATAATGAATCAGCAGTCGCAGCCGGCAAGCCTGAATCACATCTCTTAGATGATCCAATTCAAAAGCTCAACGCCGCTGCAACCCATCTTGGTCAATTAAAAACTAAGATTGATAACGTGCTCGCTCATTATGATGATCTCTCTTTAACGGATATTCAAAATCAACTAACCCCAATCATCGCTTTTGCTAAGCAAGTTCAAAATACCGTGAGCCAAGTTCAAAATGCCGGTATCGGTGCGAACGTTAAGAGCGTCCTTGCTAAATTCGAAACGATGATTACGCAAGGCGATGCTGTTTTAAATCAAATCAACACCGCTGTGCTACCAAAATTACCATCACTATTAACAAATACGCAAAAAACATTAAAAACTGCTATCGATTACCTCGAAAAATATCAAAAGCAAATTCCAGCGCTAAAACAAGAGATTCACGATGCCAATACCCTCTTAAATGGCAATATGGGAACCATCGTCAGCGGTTTGAACACCGCTTCTGATCTCTATCAAAACGATTACCCAACGTTGAAAAATAAATTGCAACTCGCGACCGGCTTCATCAATAACGATTTACCCGGTATCGAAAATGATTTAACAACCACGCTAGCAATGGCCAACGCTAAATTTCCACTCCTTGAAAAAGCATTAAATGATGCCACTGATTTAATTCATAATGACTGGCCATTCTTGAGAAGTGGGATTCAAAAAGGCGCAGAAGCAATTCGCAAGCAACAAAAGACAGTTGATTTGAAAGACTTGATCAAACTACTTCGCCGTGACGCTACTAAGGAAAGTAATTTCTTAGCCGAACCGGTTAAGTTACAATCAAAACATGTCTATCCAATTAAAACTTATGGCTCAGCGAGTGCGCCGTTCTATACCGCCCTTTGTCTTTGGGTTGGTGCCCTCTTGCTCAGTAACATCGTCCTCACGAACTTCTTGTTGGACGACAAGCAAAAAGAACGTTACAGTAAGAAACAACAATTTATCGCCCGTTGGTTGACCTACATTGTCATCGGGGTCGCCCAAGCGGTCTTTGTCGCACTTGGGAATATCTTCCTGATTAAGGCTTATATCGTTAGTCCAGTAGCACTCTTACTACTAGCCGTCTTCCTCAGCATGGTCTTTATGACGATTGTTTACGTCTTAGCCGCGATGTTCGGGAATGTCGGTAAAGGATTGGCGATGATTATCCTCGTGCTCTCCATCTCTGGTGGGGGCGGGAACTTCCCGGTTGTCTTATCCGATAAGTTCTTCCAATTCATTAACCCGTTATTACCATTTACTTACGGCGTTAACTTATTGCGGGAACCAACCGGGGGCATCTACGCCCCAAATCTCTGGCATAATTTCATTATTCTAGCGATTTACGCAGTTGTCTTCTTCTTCATCGGCCTCTTCTTAAAAGATCGGATTAATCCTTTCTTCGAAAAACTCCATAAAGAAGCAGCCAAAAGTAAAATTATTCATTAATCCAAAAAAGGCGTTGAGACAAAATTTGTCTCAACGCCTTTTTAATGACCGTTAGATTAACCTTCAGTAATTTCTTTTTCTTTATCTTTAGAAATAGCATCGATTTTCTTTGTTGCTTCGTTCGTTAAGTTTTGGACTTGTTCTTCCAAATCGTGCATTTCGTCTTCACTAATTTCGCTAGCTTTTTCAGCCTTTTTCAAGTTATCCATTGCGTCACGACGAGCATTACGGACAACAACTTTAGCTAATTCAGCTTCCTTACCAACTTCTTTAGCGATTTCCTTACGACGTTCACCCGTTAATTGAGGGATTACTAAACGGATTACTGAACCATCGTTAGCTGGTGAGATACCGATATCAGCTGTGTAAAGAGCTTTCTCGATATCTTCAAGTGCACCTTTATCATAAGGTGTGATTAACAATACCCGTGCTTCAGGGATTGTGATTGCAGCAATTTGATTAAGAGGTGTCATTGCGCCATAATATTCGACGTTGACACGGTTAACTAAGCTTGCATTAGCGCGGCCGGCCCGGATTTGACCAAGTGTCCGGCGCAATGAAGCTTCTGCTTTTTCCATGTTTTCTTTAGCTTGTTCTAAAATTGGATTTGCCATTTTTATTCCTCTCCTTCAATCGTTGTACCAATATTGGCACCTTCAACAACCTTTTTAATGTTGTCTGCTTCGTTCAAGTTGAAGACTACCAATGGAATATCATTATCCATTGATAAAGTACTTGCAGTTGAATCCATCACTTGTAGACCTTTGTTGATAATATCTAAGTGTGTTAAAGTATCGAACTTAACAGCACTAGGGTCTGTGTTAGGATCTGCGGAGTAAACACCATCAACGTTGTTTTTAGCCATCAAGATAACGTCAGCATCGATTTCAGCAGCACGTAATGCAGCTGTTGTATCTGTTGAGAAGTAAGGGTTACCTGTCCCACCAGCAAAAATAACCACGCGGCCTTTTTCTAAATGACGGACAGCCTTCCGACGGATGTAAGGTTCAGCGATTTGACGCATTTCAATTGATGTTTGAACACGCGTTGGGACACCAATACTTTCCAAATTGTCTTGTAATGCCAAAGCATTCATGACAGTAGCCATCATGCCCATGTAATCAGCTTGTGCACGTTCCATGCCCATTTGTTCGCCAGTCACGCCACGCCAGATGTTACCACCACCACAGACGATTGCGATTTGAACACCTAAATCATGAACTGATTTAATTTCGTTGGCGACTACTTTAACGATTTCAGGATTGATCCCGAAGCCTTGTTCGCCGGCTAATGCCTCGCCACTTACTTTTAAGACAATTCGCTTATATTTTGTATTTGTCATATTTAATATCCCTCCGTTGATTACTAGGCCCATTTTACCATATTTAACTAGGCATTTGGGTATGCGATTCTGAATTATCGCAAAACTGCAAAAAAAAGGAGCGCAAATTGCGTTCCCTTTTTGAAGCAAATATGCTTATTTGATTTGACCCATAACTTCATCAACGAAGTTATTTTCTTTTTTCTCGATACCTTCACCAACAGTGAAACGAACGAAGCCTTTAACACTACCATTTTTTGATGCAACAAATTGTGCAACAGTTTGGTCTGAGTCTTTGATGAATGCTTGGTCGTTTAAGCTGATTTCTGACAAGAACTTGTTAACACGGCCTTCAACGATCTTAGGAATGATGTTTTCTGGCTTGCCTTCGTTCTTTGTTTCTTCAGTTAATACTTCACGTTCGTGATCCAATGTTTCTGCAGGAACATCTTCGCGAGAAACGTATTGAGGGTTAACAGCTGAAACGTGCATAGCAACGTCATGAGCTGCTTCATCGTCAGCACCTTCTAAAGTAACTAATGAAGCGATTTGGCCACCATTGTGTAAGTATGAACCGAAGTGATCGCCATCATTTTTTTCAACTAATTCGAAACGACGGAAGCTGATCTTTTCGCCGATAACAGCTGTTAAGTTGATTACTGAGCTAGCAATTGTACCTTCACCCATTGGTAATTCTTCAGCAGCAGCCATGTCAGCTGGTTTGTTTTTAGCAATTGTTTCAGCAATATCTTTCAATAAAGCTTTGAATTGATCGTTTGAAGCAACAAAGTCAGTTTCTGAGTTCACTTCAACGATTGCAGCAGTATTGCCATCAATAGCAACGCCAGCTAAACCTTCAGCAGCGATCCGATCGTTTTTCTTAGCAGCCTTTGCCATCCCTTTTTCACGTAAAGCATCGATTGCTTCTTCAACGTTACCATCACTAGCAACTAGGGCTTTTTTAGCGTCCATGATACCAACGCCAGTTTTCTTACGTAATTCCATTACTTGAGCAGCTTTAATTTCAGCCATAATTCGTACCTCCGACAATTTATATTAAATATGATTGGTTTAAAAAAAGCTGTCCCACAAGTCAGGCAGTATTTGCGAAACCTCTAAGACAGCTTATTTGAATCTACTATTTAGCGTCAGTGTTAGTATCGTTGTTGCCTTCAACTGCTTCAACGATTTCTTCCATTGAGTCTGCTGATTTGTTTTCTGCAGCAAATGTAGCTTCTTCAACATCATCTTCACCTTGACGGCCTTCGATGATAGCATCAGCCATTTTAGCTGTGATTAAACGAACAGCGCGGATAGCGTCATCGTTTGATGGGATAATAACATCAATATCATCTGGATCTGAGTTAGTATCAACCATAGCAACGACTGGGATATTTAATTTTTGTGCTTCCTTGATAGCAATCCGTTCTTTACGAGGATCAACGACAAACATTACATCTGGGATGCGTGGCATGTCTTCGATACCGCCTAAGAATTTTTCAAGTTTTTCTTGTTGTTTCTTCAACAAGGCAACTTCTTTCTTAGGTAAACGTTCGAAAGTACCATCTTCGTCCATTGCTTTGATTTCCTTAAGACGTTTGATACGTTTTTGGATTGTATCCCAGTTAGTTAATGTACCACCTAACCAACGGTGATTTACAAAGTATTGGCCTGCACGTACTGATTCTTCAGCAATTGCATCTTGTGCTTGTTTCTTAGTACCAACGAATAAGAATACACCTTCGTTAGCAGCTTCTTCTTTAACGAAGTCATAAGCATCGTCAACCATGCGAACTGTCTTTTGCAAGTCGATGATGTAGATACCATTTCTTTCAGTAAAGATAAATTTCTTCATTTTTGGGTTCCAACGACGTGTTTGGTGACCGAAGTGAACACCCGCTTCTAATAATTGTTTCATTGACAATACAGCCATGTCAACAGACCTCCATATGGTTTTATTCGACCACTGGTTTCACTTTTTTAGAGAACTTGTCGCCAAGCACCTCTCTAGAAATCAACCAGTGTGAATTATTTTTTGGTAATGAAATACCGTTTAAAAGTATACTAAAGATATTCGCTAGAGTCAACCTGTAATCCCGTTTAAAATTGGGTACTTTCAATCCCGTGTGCGATTAAGTACCGTTCCTTTTTTAAACGGCTTTGGTGTTTAAAGGCGTATTCGGCTTTTAAAGCGGATGACTTGTCCGCAAATGTTTCGTAATACAACAAACGCACCGGGCGCCGAAGCTTCGTGTACTTCGCGCCTTTACCAGCATTATGTGTGGCAACGCGTTTCGTGACGTCCGTCGTAAAGCCACCATAAAAACTACGATCGGCACAGACTAGTACGTAAAAATAATAAGCTTTCTCAGTCATCTTCTGCCATGAATAACTTCGTGCGCATTTCTGGTGTATAGTCACTATTTTCATCATAGATCGTGAGTTCCGGAAGCATTCGCAAGCCCCCTTTTTTACCATCTTTGACGGCTTCAATCAATACCATGCTGGCTTCTTTACCTGCCTTAGGGTAAACGAACCGGACACGCTTGGGCTCCATGCGTGCTGCCCGTAATTCATCACAGATTTCTAAGAATCGTTCTGGGCGGTGCACGAGATACCCTTTACCATTCATCTTCAACAAACCACTCATCGTTTGGACCACGGTTCTTAAATCCGTCGCAATTTCGTGGCGTGCTAAGGCTAGATGTTCATTAGGATTCTTTTGACTATTAGGCGCCACCTTAAAGTACGGTGGATTACAAGTCACAATATCGACGCTATCTTTTTTAATAACGGTCGTTACATCTTTTAAATCCATATTTAAAACGCTCAGCTGTTCCGTCAACGCGTTTAGTTCGATTGAACGTTGTGCCATATCTGCCAAGCGTGGTTGTAATTCGACTCCTACAATTTGACCATTTGTTTTAGGACTCATAAATAAGCCCACCGCCCCATTACCAGCGCATAAATCAACAATCAGGCCTCGCTTGGGCAATTGCGCAAAATCAGCTAACAAGACTGCATCCATTGAATAAGAAAAGACGGATGGACTTTGGATAATTTGAATATCTAATCGGAATAACTGATCAATTCTTTCATCTGCTTTTAACATGCTACTTTCAACCCCACTTGTATTTAGCCCATATTATAACAAAGACCAGCGTTATTTGGTATAATAGCTAGGTAGTTCGTTAAATCGCCTTAAAAAAGGTTTTTTGAAAGGAATTAAAATTATGTTTTTCTCATTTGCCCGCTTCATCGTGCGAATTCTTTCCTGGTTACTTAATGGCCGAATCAACGTTGAAAACAAATCAGCTTTACCAGAGGGCACCTACGTTTTAGTTGGCCCCCATCGGACTTGGTGGGATCCCATCTTCTTCGCACTTGCTGCAAGCCCTCGTAAGTTTACGTTTATGGCTAAAGAAGAATTATTCAAAAATCCAATCTTACGTTTTATCTTGAAACACGCCAACGCGTTTCCTGTTAATCGTCAAAATCCCGGCCCCTCAGCGATTAAAACACCGGTTAAAGCCCTACGTTCAAAGGACTTATCTTTAATCATGTTTCCCACTGGTAGCCGCTATTCAAGCGAATTAAAAGGTGGCGCAGTGGTCATCGCTAAGATGGCGCGGGTTCCATTAGTCCCCGCCGTTTATCAAGGCCCCTTGAAATTTTCAGCCGTCTTAAAACGTAAAAAGATTACGATTCGTTTCGGCGAACCAATTCCAGTCGACCCTAAACTTAAATTAAACGACGAAAACTTGACAATGATTGGTGATCAAATGCAAGCCGCTTTTGATCAAATCGATCACGACATCAATCCTGATTTTAAATATGAGATTGACGATCACAAATAACACAAAAAAAGACGCGCGCCAACGATGAAACTTATCGTTGACGTGCGTCTTTTTAGTACTCTATTTTTCCCAATACTGATCCAAGAATTTTGCAACCTTATTGCGATAAGCTGTTGGTTGCTTGGCTAACGCTTCACCATGACCTGCATCTGGAACAACCCACAATTGCTTAGGCGCATTAGCGGCTTTGTAATTTTCGTAAACCATCTTCGTCGGTACAAATTTATCTTTAGCGCCATGAATCAACATGATTGGTAATTTTGACTTAGCGAGACTCTTGGTTGCGTCTCCTTCGCTAAAGTTATACCCAGCACGGACCCGCGCCATCAAGTTAGTGGTATAAAATAGTGGGAACTTCGGTAAACCAAACAAATCGTTGAGTTGATAGGCCAACTCACCTGAGATACTGCTGTACCCACAGTCTTCAATCACTGCTTTAACCTGTTTAGGAAGCTTTTCGCCAGCAGTGTACATCACAGTGGCGCCGCCCATGCTAACCCCAAAGAGTGCAATTTGGCTATCTTGACCATTTTTGGCAATCACTTGTTTGATCCATTTAACGTAATCTAAGCGATCTGGCCAACCATAGCCAATATAATCCCCTTCCGATTCGCCGGAACCACGGTCATCAGGTGCCAATACGTTGTACCCCAAGTCATGATAGAGATGAATATAGCGCGCCATATCCTCTTTGTAGCCCATATAGCCGTGTGCCACAACGATTGTTTTAGTTGTTTTTTTAGCAGCTGGTACGTAAATCGCGTCTAGCTTAAGATCATCAGTCGCTGACTTTTGATACCACTTCACTTTATCGGCTTTTGCCAACCATTTCTGATTGTCGCGATAAAACTTGCTAGGCTTGCCATTATTCAAGAATGACTTTTGCCCTGGTACGAAAGCATATTGATACATATACAGCGTTGCGCCAAAGACACCAATCACAATTAAAATAACAACGCTTATTAAAGACCATTTAAGCCAGCGTTTCTTTTTCATCTTCTAAAAATCCTCCTGGTTATTCCAAAATGTACTAAACGTGCTTGTTGAAATTGCTTCTTCCGCTTAACCTAATCTAAACGTGTGCTTCCTTGCGGTTAACGCCGAATGTCAAACGATGGCTTACAGTCATCATTCGCCCCTCTCTGTTAATCCTCAGGATATAACCGACTTATAGCCCACTCTGTCCATTTTGTAATTGATACATTTCATAATAGCGGCCCTTTTGTGCAACCAAGCTATCGTGATTGCCCCGTTCGACAATTTGACCTTGATCCAAGACGAGAATTAATTCTGCGTCGCGAATTGTTGATAACCGATGGGCAATCGCAATACTAGTTCGTCCCTGTCGCAAGCGAGCAAGGCCGGTTTGAATCACTGATTCCGTTTCGGTATCAATGTTGGCAGTTGCTTCATCTAAGACCAGAATCTTCGGATTGGTCACTAATGTTCTAGCAAATGAGAGTAATTGTCGTTGTCCACTTGAAAATTGTGCGCCACCTTCAATCACTCGTGCGTGGTATTGTCCGGGTAATTCCTTAATAAATTCATCTGCTTGAACAAATTCAGCAGCGGCTTGAATTTGTTCATCCGTAATTTCATCGTTAAACAAGCGGATATTAGATGCAATATCGCCGTAAAACATGAACGCATCTTGTAAAACTAAGCCCATTTTACGCCGTAACTCTGCCGTTTGAAAACTGCGAATATCTTGACCGTCAATTAAAATTTCGCCTTCATAAAATTCATAAAAGCGCATCATGACGTTGATAATCGAACTTTTACCAGAACCGGTATGCCCCACTAGCGCAACCGTTTGACCTGGTTCAACGACAAACGAAATATCATGGAGAATTTCATGCTTGCCATCATATGAAAACGACACGTGTTTGAACTCAACGCGGCCATCGGTAATTTGACTAGCAGCATCTGCATCTTGGGCTGGTGCAAATTCCGTTTGATCCAGAATTCTAAAAATACGACGCCCGGCAACCATCCCATCTTGTAATGAGGATAATGAATCCATCATATTGGTCATCGGATTGAAAAAGTTGCTAACGTACGTCGTAAAGGCATAAACCAACCCAGCCGCAACAAAACTATGCAACGCTGTAAGCCCAAATAAACTTAAAACAACGACTAATGCCAACGTATAGAGCAAATTAACGACCGGTGCCAACAATAAGGAATTAGTCCGAATCATCGCTTCTCTTGTTTTAAGGTAATCTTCGTTAACCGATTCGAATTCAGCTGTGAGTCGTTTTTCTTGGCGGAACTGTTGAATAATTGTAATCCCTTCAATCGATTCATTCAACTTAGTGTTCAATTGACTCAACTTTTCACGCATATGCCGATAAACCTTGGCACTATAACTGCTGTAATACCAAATAATGACTAATAAAATTGGTAAAAAACCAGCCGTTGCTAATGCAATCTTCGGTGATAACAACCACATCGCGATGAACGCGGAGATAATTGAAAATGAACCCACTAATAATGATAGAAACACATTCCAATAATCAATTAACGTCATCGTATCATTGGTAACTCGCGAAACAATTGATCCAGCAGGTGTTTGATCAAAATAACGCATGCCCAAACGATGCAACTGACGAAAAAGATCACGGCGCACATCTTCCATCGCGCGTTCTGATCCCATTCCAAAAAGAAAAGATTGAGCGAACTGTGTGATAGCTTTCAAAATAACCCCTAAGGCGTATAACCCGGCGACCCCTAATAAAATCTGAGTTGTCGCTGTTTGCTTCGTCAAGTAACGATCCATAAAAACTTGTAATAAGCGCGGTAACAAGATGTTAATCGTTGCTAAACCCGCCGCTGCGATGATTGCGCCGATAAATTGTTTCTTATAGCGCTTGGTATAACCGAAGAGCCGTTTCATAATTTGAAACTGTTCCTTAGTCGATATCTTTTGTGACCATTCAGATTGATACTTTTGTGCCATCCTATTGGCCCCCCATCGCTTGATTTAATTGTTGTTTAACCCACATTTCAGCATACCAGCCTTGTTGAGCTAGTAAGCTGTCGTGCGTGCCACGCTCGGCAATCGTCCCGTCATCCATAACGATAATCTCATCAGCATGCATCACACTGCTGAGTCGATTGGCGGTAATAATCGTCGTTTGATTTGCCCGCAACGTCTTAAGGTTCATTAGAATTGCTTCTTCAGTCTTTGCATCAACCGCGGACAATGAGTCATCTAAAATTAAAATTTCAGGATCAGTCATTATTGCCCGGGAAATAGCAATTCGCTGTTTCTGGCCACCCGATAATGAAACACCACGTTCACCAACAACTGTGTCGTAACCCTGTGCAAACGTTAAAATATCTTCATGAACCGCACCAGAACTAGCCGCTGCTTCAACGGCCTCTTGTTCCTTTTCAAAATCCGCGAACCGAATATTATCGCGAACATCCGTTGAAAACAAAAAGTTGTCCTGTGGTATATAACCAATACTATCGAGTAATGCATCTAATGTGTAATCCCGAATATCGTTCTGGTTAATCTTAATTTGGCCCTGATATTGATCATATTCTCGTAACAGCAACTTGATCAAAGTACTTTTACCAGAACCAACCTTCCCGACAATTCCCAGTGTCTTTCCTTGTGGCAGTTGGAAATGCACATTCGTTAAAGTTGGTGTTTGTTCTTCAGGATAGGCAAATTGTTGAATGGCATAGTCGATATCACCAGTTGCCAACGTTTGAATGGCATCTGGCTTTTCAATAATCGTGCTGGTTTCTTTTAATAATGATTCAACCCGATCATAACTGGCATTGCCACGTTCAAGCACATTGAATAAACGACCAATCGCAAACATTGGCCAAACTAAAGCTGCGATATAACTGATAAAAGCAATCAATTGGCCAATTGTAATACTGTGGTTCATGACCAACGTTCCACCATAAATAATTGTAACGAGGTACGTTAGCCCGATAATTAAACTAATCGCTGGATCAAATAAACCATCGATAAAGTTGACGCGCTTGTTAATCGCAATTGTCTTCGTCACAATTTGGTCGAAATCATCGATATCCGCTTCTTCTTGACCAAACGTTTTTAAAACTTTGATCCCAGAAACACTCTCTTGCGTCTTATCATTTAATTTCGAAAAGGCTGCTTGTGATTCTCTAAAAGCGGTATGCAAATGCGCCCCTAAGCGTCCTGAAGCCACTGCTAATAATGGCATCGGAATCAAGGCCATTAATGTGAGCCGCCAATCGACAAAAATAATCATCGCGACGATCGTTGTCCCACCTGTAATAATCGAATCCGCAAACGTTAAAATACCGGCGCCTGCCACTTGTTGAATCGCGGTTAAATCATTGGTAGCATGGGCCATCAAATCGCCAGTGCGGTGCTTCTGGAAGAAAGTTGTGTCCATCTTCATAAAATGCCAGAACAAACGACTCCGCAATGTCCGTTCTAACTTGGCTGCGCCACCCCAGATACGAGTCCGCCAACCATAGCGAAAGAGATATTGTAAAATCGTGGCTGCTAATAAGACCCCAATCCACATTAATAAGACCGATGCCTTCAACTTTCGGGCAGCCATTAAATCAATTAACGTCCCAATCACTTTTGGTGGCACGATTTGCACAATTGCAACTAGGACTAAAAAAACAACCCCTAATATATAGCGGCGATATTCTTGTTTAAAATACCAGCCTAATTTCTTAAATATACCCATAAAATATCTCCGTCTTCAAAATTAGATAATCCTCATTATAGCAATCTTAGTTCAGTGGGACAATTATTTCTCTTCCAATAAAAAGAGGGTTCCATACAAAAATAAGTTTTTGTACGAAACGCCTCTTTAATTAAGTCATGTTTATTTTTTGCTACGTTTTTGTTGTGCTTTCATTGAGCTCATCATCTGGTTTAATTTCTTTTCAGATGGTTTTTGCCCCATTTGCATCATCATAGCTTTCAACATATCTTCATTAACTGGTGGATTTTCTTCGAAATATTTCTTCATGTAAGCACGTGCGCCGAAAAAGCCAGCAACTGCACCTAATAATGCCCCAATGACAAAAATTAATACGCCTATTCCAATATTCATATCTTATGCACCCCTTCCTCATTCAGTTCACTTAAATATTCTACACATTATTGCACTAAAAAGAAAGCGGAATTCCTAGATTAATCGTCACGTAAACCCTTTTCACGTTGGATGTCCTTCACTTTTTCAGGTGTGACTTCCTTACCTTCTTTATCATAAACTTGTAGCATCTCAACTTGTGAACGGAAACTAGAACGGAAATCCTTCAAATAAGCGTCCCGTAGTTCTTGACGTTCCATTGTTTCTTCGGGTGTTAACCCTTCTGCTTTTGCTTTATGTGCTAATTCGTTGATACGATCGAGTCGTTTTTGATCCATTGCCATCATCGGCCTCCAACTTTAAACTTTTATCCTATTTTGGACTAAAATGCTCAAAATGTCAAAAAATACGAACACTTGTTTGAAATTCACCTATAAATATGCTACTATATGCTTAATAGAACGAATGAGGTGCGCTTATGACTAAAACTGAATCCAAACAATTAGAGGTCTTACGTTTTATTCACGAACGTGTTCAAGACAAAGGTTACCCACCAACGGTCCGCGAGATTTGCGAAGCCGTTAATTTATCGTCCACTTCTACTGTCCATGGCCATTTAGCCCGACTTGAGAAGAAGGGCTTATTACAAAAGGATCCCACTAAGCCACGGGCGATCGAGTTAACGCCCGCTGGCCTAACGGCAATTGGGGCGACACCCCAGAAAATACCAGTATTAGGGGTGGTTACTGCCGGTGTGCCTATCTTAGCAGTTGAAGAAGCAACTGATTACTTCCCGCTTCCACCTAGTTTGCAAACCGAACAAGATTTGTTCATGCTAACAATTCGTGGTGAAAGTATGATTAATGCCGGTATCTTAGATGGCGACGAAGTTATCATTCGCAAGCAATCAACCGCCGATAATGGCGATATTGTCATTGCGATGACTGCCGAAGATGAAGCAACCTGCAAACGGTTCTTCAAAGAAGCAGATCACTATCGTCTCCAACCAGAAAACGATACGTTTGAACCAATCATTTTAAATGAAGTCAGCATTCTAGGGAAGGTCGTTGGCCTTTACCGAGATCGCATGTAATAAAAAAGAAGTTCGCTTAGGCGAACTTCTTTTTTTGTCTGTTTCTCTTTAACGTGCTTTCATCAACTACTTTCTGCACTTTGCTATATCAGTCAAATGTTCAAAAGCAACCTGTTGATGGCGCACTTCTTTATTAGTATTCCATTAATTTAAAAATATCATAGTCCTTAATCTTTTCGCGGCCGTTTAAGTCCTTCAATTCGATGAAGAAGGCTGTCCCAACAACGATGCCACCTAGTTCTTCAACCATTTTGATTGTTGCGGCAATTGTGCCACCGGTTGCTAATAAGTCATCTGTTACTAAGACTTTTTGGCCTGGTTTAACCGCGTCTTTATGCATATATAATGTTGATTTACCATATTCTAAACCATAGCTAGCTGAAACTGTTTCGCGTGGCAACTTGCCCTTCTTACGAGCAGGTGCAAACCCGACACCTAATTTGTAAGCAACCGGGCAGCCAACGATAAAGCCCCGGGCTTCAGGGCCAACGACCATTTCAACACCTTTATTCTTGGCGTATTCAACAATTTTATCCGTTGCTGCTGCGTATGCTTCACCATCGGACATCAAAGGTGAGATATCACGAAAAGTAACGCCAGCTTCCGGAAAATCCGGAACACTTGCGACATAATCTTTAAAGTTGATTGACATATATAATTCGCTCCTTAACTCTTTTAGCGATTTGCTACTGCTGGGAGAGTTGCTAGCCAGTCTTTCACCTCGGTAAAGGTTGAATAAACAAGCTGTTTTTCCATTTCAATTTTAGCTAATCGTTTTTGATAACTTGGTGCACTTTCCAGTGCATGCTTTTCAGGTTGTAACTCGGCCGTAATCAGACCACGTTCTATTCTAACAAATCCGAGGTCAAAAAACACCTGCAACATAAAAATCATTAACGGTAATTGTAATTTTAAATACGTTGCTAATTCTGCTAACCGCGCTTTTTCAATGTTTGGGTGCTTGCGTAAGTAGACTAAGAAGGTCGCAAACTGTTGTTTTGTCGGCATTCCTTCTAAGTAAGCAGAGTGTTTGGCATAAAAAATCAAGCTTAATTTAGCGGCCTGTTGTTGTTGATAAAATTGTTCAAAAGCAGTTAAATCAGCTGGTTCATCAACTACAATTAGCTCTTGGCTAGTAGCAACTTGTTCATCGGTAGCTAACAGCGCCTGACTCCCTGCCGGTAAATAAGACTGCAGTTGCTCGCGCATTTTATCATTGAAAAAGACGTAGTCGCCTGTTGATTGGAATAATTGCTTCGTCAGACGATTGCTACGTTGATCAAGTACGACTTGCCCACTTGTAGCAAGGTCTTTTACCATTAATTGCAACGTCGTCTGGCCACGCCAAGTATTCTCACTCAAACTCCCGACTAATTTCACATCTTCAGCGGCTGTTAAATCGGGCATCAAAGCCCCTTTATTGAAAGCTAAAACCGCTAATTGTTGTTGTTGATCAACCGCCATCATCTTCAAATGCTTCTGATCAGCACCGATTTGTTTGACATCGGCTAACTGGGGTGCACTAAGTTCAATTAACGGTTCTGGGTTATCACTGCCAAAAGGTGCCAGTTGTTGCAATGCTTGATATAAATCAGGCGTAATATCAGCTAACGTCAGCGCCAAATCAACTGGTAATGGTTGGCGTCCTGTTAAATCTAACTGATTAACTTGCGCATACTCGTTCATTGCAGTTTGAATCAGCGCTAATTGATCAACCTTAGCAGTCAAGCCAACTGCCATGTGATGGCCACCAAAATGAACCAATAATTCACGGTGGGCATCTAACGCTTTAAATAAATGGAAAGCTGTCACACTACGGCCAGAGCCTTTAGCTAAACCAGTTTCCGGGTCAATCGTCAAGACTAAGGTTGGTTTACCGGTCTGTTCAACAACATGACTAGCCACAATCCCTAGAACCCCTTCATGCCAACCTTCGTGGGCAATAACTAAGGTGGCACTCGCTTGGTTTTCCGGTGTTTCAGCAATTGTCATTGCCATTTCCGTAATTTCCTTTACCAGACCTTGGCGTTTTTTATTTTGTTGTTCAATAAATTGGGCCTGTTCGACTGCTTCTTCGTCATCAAGCGTCGTCAACAATTGCACACCAAGGGTCGCATCACGTAAACGACCAATTGCGTTTAAACGGGGACCAATCCCAAACCCAATGTTAGTAGCATCTAGTGTCGCTTGTTCTAAGCCAGCTGATTGACACAATGCGACCAAACCTGGTCGATCGGTATTTTGTAATTGTTGTAAGCCTAAGCTAACCAACGTCCGATTTTCATCGACTAAGGGGACGATATCACAAACCGTCCCGATTGCAGCTAAATCTAATTTATCGTAAGGAATCTCTTCTAATAAAGCAGTCGCCACTTTAAACGCCACACCGACCCCACAGAGTTCGCCAAAAGGATATTGCCCCTCTGGATGTCTAGGATGCACAATCGCTACTGCGTTGGGTAATTCTGCTGGTAATTCATGGTGATCGGTCACAACCACGTCAACACCGTGTTCTTGCGCGTAAGCGATTGGTTCTAGGCCGCTCACCCCGTTATCAACGGTCACAATTAATTGGGTGCCATTTTCAATCAAGCGCTTGTAAGCTTCTAAATTAGGCCCATAGCCATCCTTAAAACGGTTAGGCACATAGACTTCAACATCGGCACCTAAGTCATCTAAGGTTTCCTTCATTAAAGTCGTACTAGTAATCCCGTCCGCGTCATAATCGCCATAAATCGTAATTTTTTCGCCATTCACAATCGCTTCTTGAATCCGATCAATCGCCTTTTGCATATCATGCAAAGCGTATGGATCGTGAAGTTGACCGACATTGGGATTCATAAAATTATTAATATGCTCTGCATCCCGCAAGCCACGTTGCCACAAAAGTTGGGCCGCAGCCTTAGGTAGCGGATTGTCTTTTGTAATTGTTTGTAATTCATCTTCAGTTGGTACTGGTTTTAATTGCCATTCATATTGTGCTTCCAAATTAATCCCTCACTACTTCCCAGTCATTAACTAAACCATTATAGCAAAATTTAGCACTTTTCGCCCAACTTCGCCTTTTGTTTAATCCGATAGATGCTATACTATTAAGAGTACACCTGTATTCTCAACTTAGGGGGAAATTCCATGTCAATTCTAGTTTTAGGGGGCGCCGGCTACATCGGTTCCCACACCGTTGATCAATTAATCCAACGCGGCTATGACGTCGCTGTTGTCGATAGTTTGGTAACGGGTCATCAAGGCGCCATCAATCAAAAAGCCCGTTTTTATCAAGGTGATATCCGCGATAAAGACTCCATGCGGACCGTTTTCCAACAAGAAGACGTGACTGGTGTCATTCATTTTGCCGCCTTTTCAATCGTGCCTGAA
The DNA here is from genome assembly GCF_033176295.1 of Latilactobacillus sp. NCBI lineage: Bacteria > Bacillati > Bacillota > Bacilli > Lactobacillales > Lactobacillaceae > Latilactobacillus > Latilactobacillus sp. The sequence goes on along the minus strand of NZ_JAMQEX010000015.1, from coordinate 23,369 downwards.
TCAATGCAAGCACCACTTAAATATTTCGATAACAACACTTATGGGATGACTGCCTTATTAGAAGTGATGAACGAATTTGATGTTAAACGCATCGTCTTTTCTTCAACTGCCGCTACTTATGGCGAACCTAAATCAATTCCCATCAAGGAATCAGATCCACAATTACCAACCAACCCTTACGGCGAAAGTAAATTAATGATGGAAACCATGATGAAATGGGCTGACAAAGCTTATGGCATCAAGTTTGTCGCATTACGTTACTTCAACGTAGTTGGCGCTAAACCAGACGGTTCAATCGGTGAAGATCACCATCCTGAAACCCATCTCTTACCAATCGTCTTACAAGTTGCGGCTGGCAAACGTGATCAATTATCAATCTTCGGTGATGATTACGATACACCAGATGGGACGAACGTCCGCGATTACGTACACGTTTTAGATTTAGCAGACGCCCACATCTTGGCCTTTGAATATCTTGCTGATGGTCATGACAGCAACGCCTTTAACTTGGGTTCATCAACTGGTTTTTCAAACATGGAAATTGTCGAAGCTGCTCGTAAAGTAACTGGCAAAGCGATTCCACTTGAAATGGCCCCTCGTCGTGCCGGCGATCCAAGTACCTTGATTGCTGCTAGTGACAAAGCTCGCGAAACACTCGGCTGGGCACCCAAATATGATAATATGGAAGCAATTATTGAAACCGCATGGAATTGGCATTTAAACCATCCTAACGGTTACGCTGATCGCTAAACTAAATTAAAGCAGTTCAAACCCTAATGACGGATTTGAACTGCTTTATTTGTTATAATAAAAATGGAACTTAAGGAGGTTCATCATGTCTTTATTCATCACAATTTTAACGAGTTTAATCGCCATCGAACATCTCGGCATTATGGGACTCGAAATGTTCGCCAACGATCAAACAAAAGCCAAGGCCTTCGATATGCCCCTGGATTTCGTTCGGTTGCCCAACACCAAAGTCGCCCTTGCTAATCAGGGGATTTATAATGGGATGCTTGGTGTCTTAATCATCGCCGTTAATTGCTTATTGACCGGTGCCGCATTAAAAACCGTCTTAGCATTGTTAATGTTATACATCTTCATCGTTGCCCTTTATGGCACTTTTACCGCAACGAAAAAGATTTTCTTCTTGCAAGGCTTACCAGCGCTGATTACATTGTTAATAATTTTAATCTTTTAAAAAAGGAGTTTTCATAATGACTAATCAAATTTTAATTACCACTACCGAAACAATTCCGGGCAAACAATACGAAGTGCTCGGTGAAGTTTTCGGCCTCACAACTCAATCTAAGAATGTTTTCAAAAATATCGGTGCCTCACTTAAAAACGTGGTTGGTGGCGAAATTAGAGCCTATACCGAAATGATGACCGAATCGCGCGATGTCGCAATCGACCGTTTACGCCAAAATGCTATTGAGATGGGTGCTGATGCTGTTGTGATGATGCGCTTTGACTCTGGTTCAATTGGAACGGACATGCAATCAGTCGCTGCCTACGGGACAGCCGTTAAATATATCGACTAATTAAAAAGCCTCGTAATTGATTTAACAACCAATTACGAGACTTTTTTTAGTTATGCTGCTGGTACTTCAGGCTGCGTATTATTTAATGTCCAAGTGATATCACTAGAGAAATTTTCACCAGATTCAATTTGAAGATCTGGATTGGCAGCCATCAATAAGTTACCCGTTACTTGCCAAGCGTTTGATAACTTGGTCGATGCAATCGTTGTTTCACTATTATTATCAACCAATCCTAAATTAGCTCCTCCTGGTAGGCCACTCATATTAACCGTCGTTGTATTCAATCGATGACCAGCTTTAGATGCCATTTTAGTCATCTTTGCCGTTAGTTTCCAACCCGGATTAACTCTAGTATCGGTAATTTTTAACGTGTCACTAACTTCATATGGCTGATTCTGAGTGTTTGTTCCCTTATAAACATCTTTCGCTAAAACATTGCCAAATCTAAAGTTAGGCACTTGATCCAATGTTAACTTACCTAATGAGGGCTCAACTTGTAGTTCGGCCTTATTAGAGACAACGACGACCTTTTCTGCTTTCTTACTTGATTCTTCTTCAGAATCAACACTCGTCGTTAGTGTTAGCTGCGCTTGATACCGCTTACCGCTAGCAGTCGCAGCTGCGGCCTGTTTCATAAACTGGCTATCTTTAGCAAACGTTAACGGTTGTGCCGTATTTAAATTAGCCAGATTATTAATATCACCGCTACTATTTGTCACGCCACTATTTGCTGGCAACTCAATCGTTTTACCAGTACTATCCATAAAACGCCATGCATAATGCCAAGCACTCGTTGCGCCGGTTGCTTTAACTAAATCACTCAAGCCGCCCACAGACCAACTACCACCGGCATCCATTGCCCGATTATAGGCTGGCAGACCACCAACATAAACATCCTTATTAGCCGCTACATTACCAGCTGCAATCTTAAAGTTAGCGGGAATTCCCGGTACATTAGGATCACGATTGACTTGATTGACGTAATAAGAATCTGGTACATATTGTTTGTCGCTACCCACTTCACCATTACCGGCCATTAAAGATGTTTTTCGACCATTACTTGGTGTAAATTTCAAGAGATCTTTAGCGCTGGCTGCTTGCCAAGTAATATCATCGGTCGAATCGACTGGATCAATAATCGCTCTAGCACCATAATCAACATCCGAATAGATGACTTTAGGTGTACCGTCAGCATTATCCGTATCGACATTAATCGATTTAGCCGGTTTCGGTTCTGGCGTAATCCCCACTTTCGCTAAATCAGAATAGAAAGTCTTATTAAGGGGCCAGATACCATCTGAAAAACTAAATTGATAATAGTATGTCCCGACACCTAAGTTGCCCGACTTATTTAAAGCATAGTCATTAATATCTAAAAAGCCCAAAGAGCCCATGATCAAAGACAAACCGGTCTTTGCCTTAGGTTGCTTTTTATCTTCAACCCAGTTGTTCTGACTAGCATCCCAGTGCCAACGCCGAACAGTAATGTCTTTTCCTAACCCATTACCTAAGTTCGTTAGGATACTCATCCCTGAGAATTTAGCCTTATCAATATCTTGCAACGCAAAATAATCTTCTTCTTGCGGCTGACGGCTAAACCCTCTTCTAAAAATTGTTAATAAAAAGCTCCATCCATCTTTTGAAGGTTTATCTGCATTACTAGGTGTACCAACTGGTTCAGCACTGCGACTAGTTGGTGCTTGCTCACTCGTAGCTGGCTTTTTTGTATTGACATCGATTGATTCTGTTGATGTTTCTTTTTCGGTTTCACTCACACTGGTTGCTGACTCTGATTCAGCCGCCCAAGCCTGACCCGGCACATTAATCAAACTACCGCTGAGCATCATTGCCGCCAAACTCACGTAAATTAGGCGCTTAATTTGCATCGTAGTCCGCCTCCTTCGTATTAGATTGTTGGCGATGCCAGCCAAGTACCAATAGAATTATCGCACTACCGATTAAACTTAATAGTGTACTTTTTATAGCACCCGTTTGTGGTAAACGACCAGTGGCATTTTGGGAACCACTCGCTGTGTAATGAATTTCTTGACCATTTTCCGGTATTGTTGGCTGTGCAACACCACCATCCTGACCATGATTCCCGGGTGGCGTTGGTCTTTTTTGATCGATATGCACCGCAAAACTAGCGGTACTTTGTCCACTATCAATCCGATTAGCTCGTACTGGTTGCGCTACCGTTACCAATAAGAGTATCAGTAACAACAATCCCATCATTAAGCCTTCTTTACGTCCTGATAAACTACTCGTCATGTTCCCCTACACCCCTTTTTCGACCAATTAAATAGGCGACTAATGCTATCACTAATAATAATAAAATCCCTAGAGAACCCCATAACCACCAATTTATCCCTGGTTTTTCTGGATCAATTAGCGTTTTGTTAACTTGTTCCCGTGTCGCACCATCAACCGTAAAATGTTGTTTTAAATTAAAGGTTTTCTTACCCGATACCATTTTGACATGATAGGTATAGTGACCTTTGGGCAAAATTTTATTATTCGTCTCAATTGCATAGTTAAATGTTGAGCGCGGTGCCATTGATAATTTTTCCGCGTTCTTCCGATATATTTTTTTAGTTTGATTCTTTTTGGTAATCCAAGCATGCATCTTAATTTGACCAAACATTGTCGGTTCATGATTAGCGATTTGACCAACAACTTGCGGCACCCCACTGGATGAATCCATCTTAGTCTTCGTTAAGGTTAATCGAGGTGTGATTTTCTGATCAAAATCCTGTGTCACAACGATTGGAACAGTCATCGCAAAACTATTTTTAATGCCGAACCCCTTCTTTTGTGGTTCGTTATTCGACGTTCGTTTCACATAAACACTACCAAGAATCGTTCCTTTAAAACCATTTTGGGGTATTTTAACGTTAAAAGTGACTTTTTTTGAAGCACCTGGCGCTAATGTTAAACTTTGTTTGCGGGCCTCTTTTGAGACCAAATCAGGTAACAATGGCGCTTTTGTTTTGACCATTTTTTGATGCGTCGGTGTATAGTCAATACTGCCGCTATTTGACGTTGAGGCGGCTACAAGCTGTGCATTGAAATCATTTGTTTTCTTCGTATTTAAATTTTGCACGTTGACGGTAATTGGATATGTTTGCCCCTTTTCGGCTTTAATTGCGAAATAACCCAAACTAGCATCCGTTTGTCCTAACCCATATTCAGGTGTTACGGTAAATTCAGCACCTTCAGCATGCACCGCTTGCGCAAAACTACCAATCCCCACTAATAAACACATTAAACTTAACATTGTGATTAATACTTTCTTTTTAAACAACTTCGTAGCCTCCTATAAAAATAAGGGGTGGACAAATCACTTTGCCTGCCCCTTATCCAACACATCATTCACTTGATTGACGATGACGATCACTAGCGCCAATGACTCATTATTTCTAGATTAAGCTTCTGGTGCAACTGGGGCTGTTGATGATAAGTTCCAGTTAATTGTTGTTGAGAAAGCTTCATCTTTTGCTAAATCAGCAGCTGGGTTAGCTGCCATTGTCAATTTACTATCGGCAGCTGCCATGTTGAATGTATCAACACCATGGGCACCATTACCTTTAACAACTTCAACAGCACTTGCATCATCTTTAATAGCAGTTGCTAAATCTTCACCTAATGAACCAGTAGAAGCTAAGTTCAACGTTGAACCATTTAATTGGTTATCTTTATCGGCAAATTGACCCATATCAGCTGTTAATGTCCAGTCTGATGCACCTAAACGTGTATCAGATACTTCTAAAGTACCGTCTGCTTGTGCTTTTTTACCATTAAACCCAGCATAAATATCACTAGCTTCAATTGTACCGAAGTTAAAACTTGGTACTGATTTTAAAACCAAAGTACCGTTTTCAGGATCTGTTGGGTTAGTTGGATCTTTAGCAACAACCGTAAAGTCTGCTTTTGATGTTTGTGGTGTTACCACATCAGCTGATGCTGAACCGATTGTCATTGCGGCTGGTGCCACCAATGCTGCTACTGCTACTACTGAGAATAATTTAGTCTTCATAAGATAATTCCTTCAAATATTAATAATTAACTACATTCAATATAGTAGCACGTAATCTATCTTCTAAATGACAAAAAAGGGATACCAAATGGTATCCCTTTTTTGTTGATTTATCTTTTTTTAAAACTCATCTATAATTTTGCAGTTTATTTGGCAATCACCAATCTTCTTGTATACACCGCTTGACCTGAATGCATCACAGCATCATCAATAACCGAAACTAACCGCGCACCGCGTGTCACTGCCGGCGTCCAATTATCATCAATCACTTCATCTAGACTTTCCAGAGAAACATCTTGGAGATAAGTTTGTGTTAACTTAACAGCTTCTGACAAGTAATCGATTAGAAGTTGGCGATCAGAGACGACTACCTTGGCCGCCTCTTCGGGGCTATGCTGCCAATCTTGCGTATCATCTGGTAACGCTAACCCAAAACGGCCTGTCCAATTAGCACTGAGCCACAATGGTGTTTGCCCTTTTAAATCTGAAATCTGATAGTCTAATTCCCGTGCCGTATGCCAAATGAGCCATGTTACTGATTTGATAAGCGGATTAGGCATCGTATTAGCCTCCTCCAGTGTCATCTGTTCTAAAGCTTCTAACAGACGTTCTTGGGCGCGAGCCACCGTTTCAATCGATAATTGCATTGCTTCCATCATAGTTTCCTCCAAATTCACTAAGTTGTGGTCATTATAGCATGCCTGCTCCAGCAATACCGGCATCAACCATCGTCGCCTATTCTTGCAGCACCACTTTTTTGATATACTACTTTGTAATGTCAACACATCAAAGGAGTATCCGCATGTCATCAGCACAACAAATTATCCTATTATTTATCGTCTTCTGTTCAGCAGTTGCCGTTCTTGGCTCATCCCTAATGAGTTTCATCGCCTTTTATAAACATAACGCGACCCTCAGAAAAAGCGCCAGCGTCACTTTCTGGATCAGCATCATTATCCTCGTTATCTTTCTAAAACTAATCGATATGTATCAATAACAAAAAGACCTCCGATCATTATCGGAGGTCTTTTGTTATTTATTTACCTTTGGTATCTTCATCATTCATCTTAAGAATGGACATGAAGGCTTCCTGCGGCACTTCCACTGAGCCCACGGATTTCATCCGTTTCTTCCCAGCCTTTTGCTTTTCTAACAATTTCCGTTTCCGGGTGATGTCACCACCGTAACACTTGGCAAGCACGTTTTTCCGGAAAGCTTTAACGGTTGAACGGGCAATAATCTTATTCCCGATAGCGGCTTGGATTGGCACTTCGAATTGTTGACGCGGAATCGTTTCTTTCAACTTACCAACAATCACACGGCTCCGTTCAAAGGCAAAGTCCCGATGCACGATGAAACTCAAGGCATCAACCGCTTCACCATTCAAGAGAATATCAATCTTAACCAGGTCACTGGCACGATAGCCTGTCACTTCGTAATCAAACGATGCGTAACCCTTGGTGTTTGATTTCAAATCATCGAAGAAATCAAAAATGATTTCAGAAAGTGGCATGTTGTAGATCACATTAACACGGTACGTATCTAAATAATCCATCGTCACGAATTCGCCCCGTTTACGTTGGGCTAATTCCATCACAGCCCCAACATAATCGTTAGGGACCATGATTGACGCTTTGACGTATGGTTCTTTAACTTCTGAAATATTTGATGTTTCTGGCATTTCTGATGGGTTATCAATCACTTCTTCAGTCCCATCAGTCAAGGCAACGTGGTAATCAACCGATGGTGCTGTCATGATCAAGTCTAAATTAAATTCACGTTCCAATCGTTCTTGAACAACATCCATGTGTAACAGACCCAAGAAACCACACCGGAACCCAAAGCCTAAAGCTTGCGATGATTCTGGTTCGAACTCTAAAGCCGCATCGTTTAATTGTAATTTCTCAAGCGCTTCACGTAAATCATTAAACTTCGCATTATCAACGGGATACATCCCTGAATAAACCATTGGTTGGATATGACGATAACCATCAAGTGGTGCATCAGCTGGATTATCAGCTAAAGTGACCGTATCCCCAACGCGTGTATCTTGAATTGTTTTGATGCTAGCTGTGATATAACCAACATCACCGACCATTAAGAAATCACGTTTAACCGCTTTGGGTGACATCACACCAACTTCTGTGACTTCAAATTCTTTACCGCTGTTCATTAAACGAATCTTGTCGCCGACTTTAACCGTTCCATCGACCACTCGAATATTTAAAACAACCCCGCGGTAACTATCATAATTTGAATCAAAAATTAAGGCTTTTAATGGCGCTTCTAAATCACCAGTTGGGGCTGGTACATCCGTCACTAGTTTTTCAAGAATTTCTTCAATCCCAATCCCACTTTTGGCACTGGCAAGAACGGCTTCTGACGCATCTAACCCAATCATTTCTTCAATTTCAGCCTTAACAACATCAGGTTGCGCTGATGGGAGGTCAATTTTATTAATAACCGGTACGATTTCAAGATCATCGTCGACTGCTAAATAAACGTTGGCCAATGTTTGGGCTTCAACGCCTTGCGCTGCATCAACAACTAATAAGGCCCCTTCGCAGGCCGCCAAACTTCGTGACACTTCATATGAAAAATCGACATGCCCTGGCGTATCGATTAAATGGAAAATATAAGTTTCGCCATCTTTAGCATGGTAGTGCAATTCCACCGCGTTCAACTTAATGGTAATCCCACGTTCACGTTCTAATTCCATGTCATCTAAGACTTGCGCTTGCATATCGCGCTTGGCAATAGTATCCGTCATCTCAAGAATTCGATCAGCTAATGTTGATTTACCATGATCAATATGCGCGATGATCGAAAAGTTACGAATGTGTTTTTGCCGGTCTAACATTTCTGCGTAATCCATTTATTGTACCTACTTCCTCTGACTATCCCTTAAATTATACCAAGCATGACACTTAAAAGCGAACAGTATTCCTTAAAATGACGCCACTAAAAAAGACGACCACTTAAAATTAATTTAGTGAGCGTCTTTAGCAACTATTTTTCTGGATTCGTTTTAGCTTTTTGTTTATCTTTTTTGGCTTCTTCTTGCGATTTATCGTGGGTCACTTCTTCGACGACCTTCTTAACTGTGCCTTCAATCTGATCTTTAAGACTATCTAATCGTTCTTCATTTGCCATCGTTTCTTTCCCCTTTCACTATTCTAACTTCATTTTACGAGTCTTCAGTAGATAATGTCAAAAAGAAGGCCTTTTTTCGTAATCATGATATACTTAGGTTGGATTCATTTTGATTTTTAAATTGAGAATTGGAGTGTGGTACCATGACATTTTTAATGACTTTTTCAAATAACGAGACCGTTACTTTACCGGAAACAGCACGTTTCCACGCTTGGAAAAACGATACAAGTTATCTGAGCGTGGATGAAGACCAAGCCTTCTATTTAGAAGCAATTTTCTCAGGAAGCTATCAAGAAGCTTTACAATCAGCTAAAGCCAATCAACAAACTGATAGCCAACCCGTTAATGTCCTCGCCGGATTATTAGCCAGTGCCGATTGGTTAACGCTCGACGAACATCCAGATAAATACTACCGTACTAGCACAATTGTTTCATTAGAAGTACAATCAAATTAAAACACAAGCCTTAGTCTGATGACTGAGGCTTTTTTAGTGGTTGATTGCGTTCAAATCAAGCCCGTTATACAATTAACTAAATCATTTGCTTTGGAGGCTAATTAATGACAATCTTATTGACGATTCTTTTAACCATCAGTATCATCACCAGCGTTTATTATTTCACGAAACACCCTTATCATCGTCGCTTCTGGTTGAGCCTGGTGTTTTTGCTTGTGGCAATCATTGGCCTAGGCACCACTAATACACTTATTAACTCGGCGAGTGCTTCAAAAACAAAGGTTCAGCACGTTTCGAAAAAAGAAGGCCAACGGGCCAAACAAGAAGCACTCGCCAACTCAACCTCACTTAAAAAACAACTAGCGGCCAAAAAATCAGAGGCTAGTAGTCTATCAATTGCGGTTTCTGAACAAGAAGCGGCTACTGAAAGTAATGTGCAATCGACCGCCACAGTCGATACAACCCAAACAACCGCTAATCAAGCTGAAGAAATGGTGACAGTGGCACCCAACGCCGGTAAAAAATACCATCTCGATGCAAACTGTCGCGGCCTAAAACGCGCCACGAGTACAACAACCATGACTCTGGCCGAGGCACAAGCGCAAGGCTATACGCTTTGTGGCTGGGAGGATTAATATGTCAAAATTAAAAGCAACCACCACTCTCATTATCGGGTTACTCCTTGCAAGCAGCCCCCTCATCACGCCGAAGCCGATCCAAGCAGCTTCAGGGACTGCGGATTATCAACAAGCTCAAAAAATTAATCAGAAGAATAAAAAGACCGGCAAGAAAATCAGTAAATTACAACGTCAGATTAACAAGCTCAATAAGCAACTCGCTAAACTGGCAACTGAAACCAATACCCCCATCGCTAATACAACAAATCACGCTGCTTCTGAGCTGGCAACATTAGATTATCAAGGTGATAACGAAATTATCGTCAACAATAACCAGCCTACCTTTACAACGGCTGACCTTGCCACTACAAATGGACCCTGGCAGACTTTTAGTAACCTCGACCAATTAAATCGGGCCGGCACTGCCAATGCGCTCTTAAATAAAAGTATGATGCCCACTGCCAAACGGGAAGGCCTTACTTGGAACCCAACTGGCTGGCGTAACAAACGGGTGAAATCCGGTTGGCTCTATAATCGTAGTCATTTAATCGGTTATCAACTGACTGGTGAAAACAACAACCCTAAAAACCTCATCACCGGTACCCGCCAATTGAATGCCCCCGAAATGTTGGCTCATGAGTCGGATATTGCAGCCTATCTTAAAAAGCATCCCTCAAGTGACGTGCGTTATCGCGTAACACCCATTTTTAGAGGGAATGAACTACTGGCTCGTGGGGTTCAAATGGAAGGTCAGTCAATTGGCGATAATAGCATTCAATTTAACACTTATATCTTCAACGTTGCAGATGGTGTTACTTTAAATTACGCAGACGGTTCAAGTAAAACTGCCGAATAAGCACATTAAGCAAAGCCTTTTGGGACTTTGCTTTTTTATATTGTCTAACAGAATTGTCACCCAGAATTTAATGCTTATCATCAAACTTAAAACGTGAGATAATATACCCATTAAATCTTTTAGGGGAGTTACCTTATGCAAACAAAATCACATCAGATACTGAATAATTTTGATATCAAGATTCTAGGAATATTACTCATGTTTGTTGACCATATCCACCAGATGTTCGCCGGAGCAGGCGTCCCTGACTGGGTCGATTGGTTCGGTAGACCAGTCGCTACTATTTTCTTTTTCATGGCGGTTGAAGGTTTCACGCACACACGTAACCAAAAACGCTATCTAACTCAGCTGCTCATCGGCTTTTGGGTGATGAATTTTGGTGATCGACTCATTCAGCAATTCTTCACAGTTGGTGATATCGCTTTATCCAATAACATCTTCACAGATTTATTTATTGCCGTCCTAGCAATGTATGGGATCCAAGAGATCACAGCTGGTCGTCGGGCCCATAATACCAAGCAAATGATAATTGGGTTTTTAGCTATTATCGTGCCAATCATGATGTCGGTACTCGTTATCTTGTTACTAGTTAATCCCAAAACAGCAATGTTAGCAGCAAATATCGGCATGGTTATTCCAACCATCACACTTGCTGAAAATTCTATTTTTCTTTATATCGGTGTCTTCTTTTACCTTTTCCGCAATAATCGGTTACTGCAATGCCTGACAATTATTGTTTTTGCCGTTATTAACGCAGGCGCTAACTCAGGTTTTACCTTTACTGGTTTATTAACGACTAATACCCAATGGATGATGATTTTTGCGATTATTCCGATCCTGTTGTACAACGGTCAAAAAGGTCGGAGTATGAAGTCGTTTTTCTACTTCTTCTACCCAATCCACATTTGGTTATTATACATTCTCGCTTCATTCATCATTTAATACCGCTTAATAAGCTAAAAACTGTTAATTAGTAAACGCAATATGCCATAATATTATTAACAGCAAAGCGTTTTTCTTATCGTTTAAAAACGTTAAGCGCTGATTAATGGAAAGGGGCTTTTATCATGGTAAAATCATATCAAAGATATTGGGCACGTATTCTTGATTTCACGGGGACCTCAAATCGTCCCGATTTTTGGTGGCCAATTATTATTAATTATATTTTAGGTGGCATTATTATTGGAATTATTCAGGCAATGACCGGGCATCCAATCTCAGAAATTTATAACATTGGTGATTTAGGCATTTCGATGGGCCGTAATATCGTAGTTTTCATTGTATGGATCGCAACTTTATCCGTTAAAATCCGTCGTCTGCACGATACAGACCGCTCAGGTTGGTGGGTTCTCATTGAATTCGTACCACTGATCGGGACAATCTGGTTCTACATCTTAATGCTCCTACCAACAAAAACAAATCGTTGGGCATAAGCAATTGATTTAACAGTCACACTGGTGGCTGTTATTTTTTTGCAACAAAAAAGGCATCTAACACCGTTACGGTAGTGTTAAATGCCTTTTATTAAGCCAACTAATTGGCTTAACCCATGTTTTATCCAATGGAGCCGGCGGGGGTTGAACCCGCGTCCATGCGCATTGCCACGTCAATCTCTACACTCATAGTCGAACTATTTAGAAATTCGCTAGCCCAAAACGCCGTTCAACAGAGGCTCGGATGGACTAACTAGCTTGAAAATCTCTTTTAAACACTTCAAACGGCGGCATTTAACGTAACCCAATTAATTTGAGACCCGGATCTAACCCTTGGGTGAAGTCAGACGGATCACGCTATGCTGGTGTTTAGGCAGCTACAGCGTAAGAATTGTTATTGTTTGCAGTTATAATTAACTGTAACGTTGTTAACGCAGACGTAACCTACGAAGTGCAATTCACGCTCACCTACACATGTCGAATCCGTAACGGCCCCGATATGCATAGCATATTTTATCATAAATTCGCGTAATATAAAAGGATTACGCCGATTTAACCACTAATCGTTTCTCAGGGAACCGTTCTTTGAGGAATTTAGCTAGCGTTGCGCTATCCAATTTAAACTTTAACGTCGTAATTTGAATTTGACCGCTAAACACTTGCACGACCGTTTCGGCCTCTTTTGTGATTAATTCAATCTTAGAAATTGCGGCAAATTGACGAACCGTATTTAAATTAGCAATTAGCATGGTCTTAGTAAACCCCTTTGGCCAAAAGGCGAAGACTAACAAGATGATGACCGACGCAACACCTGTCAGTTTATCATCTACCGATCCCGTGACAACAACACTGGCAATCAGTAACCCAATTGCAATTACCGTTAAAATGATGCGCATCACGCGACTACTCTTAGCGCGATATACCATATGAAACTGCACGACTAGCCAAATGACTAATAAAGACATTGCTAGGATGCTATAAAAAATTGTAAAACTCGACATTGCTTTGAACCTCCAATAAAAAAGGACCAGCAATACGCTGATCACTTTTTAAACTTATTTAATTTGACCGACTGACATAACGTCTCTGGCGATCATGACTTCTTCATTTGTAGGTACTAAGAGCACCTTAACTTTTGAATCATCAGTACTAATAATCCGTTCTTGTGCCATCACGTTATTCCGTTCTGGATCAACTTCAACACCGAAATAGCTAAGGCGATCGCCAATTCGTTGACGCATTAAAATATCGCCTTCACCCATACCAGCTGTAATCACTAAGACATCTAAGCCACCCATAATCGCAACGTATGAACCAACATACTTGATTAGACGATTAACAAAAATATCGATTGCCAATTGTGATTCTGGGCGTTCTTCTCTTGTCTTTTCAAGATCGCGCATATCAGGTGATAATCCTGAAATACCGTAAATTCCTGATTTCTTGTTCAAGATATCAATCATCTCTTCTGGATCCTTGATATCTAATTTCTTCATTAAGAAAGCGACTAATGACGCATCGATATCCCCAGAACGGGTACTCATCGTAACACCAGCAAGTGGTGTGAAGCCCATTGAAGTGTCTAATGATTTACCATCTTTGATAGCAGTCATTGAAACGCCACTACCAAGATGCATAGTAATCATCTTCAAATCTTCTAATGGTTTTCCTAACATTTCAGCAGCACGATGTGAAACATAACGGTGACTAGTCCCATGAGCACCGTATTTACGAGCCCCATATTTACGATAATAATCTAATGGTAAACTGTAAAGATAGTTTTCTTCGGGCATTGTCGTGTGGAAAGAAGTATCAAAGACTGCCACTTGTGGCACATTAGGCAAAATATTACGGAAAGCACGAATCACACCAGCTTCAGCAGGATTATGCAATGGTGCATATTCAGCTAATTCTTCGATACGTTTTAATGATGCTTCAGTAATCAAGGCTGATGTTTTAAAATCTTCGCCTCCGGCAACAACCCGGTGGCCAATCCCACTAATTTCAGAATATTCAGCAATAATCTTAAATTCGATTAACTTCTTAAGTAATAAATCAACCGCAACATCTTGAGTTTCAATATCTTGCGTGATTTCATATTTTTGACCATCACCATATTTAACAGTGAAGACAGAATCGGATAAGCCGAGACGATCAACCATCCCTTTGGCAATCACCTTTTCTTCAGGCATTACAAATAATTTCCATTTTAAAGTTGAACTGCCGGCATTAATTGCTAAAATTTTTGACATCTAATCACCTTTTCTATTCGATTAATTAATATTTTCTTTATGCCAAGTCCGAATCTGTTGTAAATACGCAGCGAACGCTTTTTGATCGTTTGAATTTGGAAATTCACCTAATAGAATTTGCTTAGCTTGTTGGGCACCAGCACCTTGTTTTTGTAAGACCAAAATGGCTTTTTGACCCTCTTTAGTCTTAAACAAGTTAACTGGTAAGCTCAATAAACCTTGCAAGTAGACGTGTTTAGTAATCCATTTTACCAGTTGCTTCGCGTCATCTGTTTCCAAAATAACATTTGGTACAAGGAAGAACCCAAAACCGCCGTCTTTAACATAATGCATCGTTTGTTCAATCAATAAATGATGCGCATATGAGTGTCCACTAGCAGCATGTGTTTCAAAATCTGCTGCTCGTTCATCAATTGGATAAAAACCAATTGGTAAATCGGCAACCGCGATATCAACTGGATTAACCATTAATGGTTCAATCGCATCTTGATGGAATAAAGTGGTGTCTAACCCTTGTAACTCACTACTAATACCGGCTAATTCTAGCAGACTATCATCGTTATCAACCCCAAAACCTTGGAGCTTATTACCCGTTAGATTTTGAATATGATTCATAACAGTTGCTAATAAATTACCTGTACCAATCACTGGGTCCAACACTGTCTTAATTTGATCAGCGCCACCAAATACTTCCGCCAAATATGCGACTAAATAACCAATTGCATCAGGTGTCATTTGTTTATTAGGCTCCACTTTAACTTGACGAAGCCCTTTTAAGGTTGCCAGTTGTAAGGCTTGACGAATGGTCTCCGCATCAAACTGGTTAAGCTTAACCGTTGCGTAAATTGTTTCAAGTTGTGCGACAGTTTGCGCATCTGGTAAATTATCTTCAACCTTCACACGACCACCATCAGCGATATTGGCAATTGATTCAGTCAATGCATCTAAATAGGTTGTTTCTAAATTCTGTTCAATCAACGTTGTTGTTTGATCAATTAAGTCAAACAACGTTTCTACAGCACTCTTAGGCAAAATAGCCACCTCTATTCATTGGATTCTGTTATATTCTAGCGGTAATCCAACATCAACGCAAGTAATACAGATGGTTACATTACAAATTATAAGCTATAGTAAGCGCTTTATCAAATGGAATTTTTATTTTTTACCTGTTATATTTTTTATTTCAAACTGTTTCTGATAGCCATTCTTAAGTGTCACCTTGATTTGATGCTGTTTCCTTAGAATTTTACTTTCACCTGTTGTGGCTTTAATCCCCTTTAAATCAGTCTTGGATTGACTAGCCAAGGTCAATCCATAAAGTGTTTTAGCTTGATAATGATTCAGCAAATACCGATAACTCTGTTGTTGCTGTTGATAACTATGTGTCACACCTACTAATACGACGCTGATTAATGTCAGCATTAATATCGCGTTAAGTAATGCAACCGCCGAATGTTTAATCGGTTTTAATCGTCTTTTTTTTAGCCTGTTCATCTTGTTCCTCCAAGAAAACTTCGTGTTGGTAGCGACTCTGATCCGTAAAAGTCGCATCGATTTGAACAAACGGTCGCTGGTAGTCAAGTTGAAGTTGCTTGAGGTTGCCTAATAATGGCATATACCCATTTAATTGGCTGACAACAACCATTTCATTTTTCATCCTTTTTAAATAGTAAACAGTCTCCGCTTCCTCCCCTGACTGATTAGTGTCTGGTTTTCGAAAAGTGATTTTGGAGCCATCTTGATCCTGATGATGTGTAAAATACGCATCGGCTAAAAACTGATCTAACTGAATCGTACTGATATGCCAATTGATTGTATTTTGCTGTTGTTGCGTGACTTTAATTGCCTTTTGTAAAACACCCACCGTTGCCACCAGTAACTGACTCGTCAGGATTAGAATCGCCATTGAAATCACCATTTCAATTAGCGTGAACGCTGAATGCTTAATCGGTCGTCCAATTAATCGCAACCGACTCACCTGCCTTTGTGGTTATCTTTAATTTCTGCTGATTAGCCGTCACCGTATAGATTGTTCGCCCCATTTGCCAGCGTTTTTTCACTGTCTGATGCGCTCTCAACTGCTCAGCGGCCATTGCTAGAACCGCCTGTTGTGCAACTTGCTGTTGTTTAAGCGTTTGTTGTTGCTTAAAGTGTAGTAGACTTACCGTTAATAGCCAGCAAGCCCCTAATACCAAGGTTAAGGCGATGATATTTTCAACGAGTGAAAAAGCCGGCCTACTTCTGAACATGTAATACCCCCCACATCATCTGGACTTTATACTGATATTCACGATTATTAAGCGTTGATTTTAACTTTAAGGTGCGCGGTTTAATACCCTTATTATGAGTAATATTAATTAAATGCCATTCGGCTGGGTTACTCACTGTTAAAGTTTCTGGTAATACGAGTTGATGATTTCTAAATGACTCACCAGCACCTTTAAATGTGATCGTATGTGTTGGTGCATCCCACATCACACGGACGGCACGCGGTTCAATTGCCACATATTGACGAGCTGCATCCCAACTCGTTTCAAATTGATGTAGAAACAACTGCTCAGCCTGTTGCGCACGATATTGCTTAATCTGATAAATCGGCAACCAGCTTAATAAGCTTACAATCGCTAAGACCACGCACATTTCAATCAACGTAAAACCTTCATTTTTGCTTAACCGTGCCGCCTTCAATTGTAATCCCCTTCTCCTTTGCGTGCTTTAATTGGTCTTTTGAAATATACTTATCCGTTAATTCGTCTAGACTCTTAATTTGATGACCAATCTCGTCGCTAGCTAATTCAACTTGCGTTTGCAAAGTCGTCACCAAAGCTTGATCCGTTTTCTTCTCCGCGCGCTGTTTTTGAGCACCTAGGTTTGGTGCAACTAATAAGATTAGTAACGCAATAATGGCAAGAACAACTACCATTTCAATTAGTGTAAAAGCTTTTCTTTTTTTCTTCATGAAATTCCCTCCATTGTTTGATACAGCGGTAATAAAATACTGAGATACGTACAAATAATAATGAGCCCAATTAAGATAAATAAAATAGGTTGTAACCAGCTCACTTTCCGCTGTAATTGCTTCTGTAGTTCCGTATACTGCAGGTTAGCTAGCATGGTGATCTCATCGGTCGTCTGTTGCGTGAGATTATGCTTAGCTAATACCAATCGTAACGACTGTGGAAAAAATGCAGAGCGACTAAGATAAGCATCCAATGATTGCCCTGAAGCGAGTACGACTTCCAATTGTGCTACCAAGGTCACCAGCCATGTATTTTGTTGCAGTTGCTTCTGTAAAGCACAAATTTCTGTTAACTTAAGCCCGTTTTGCAGACAAGTGCTCAAATCAAATAATAAACAATAATGATAATACTGCTGAATATCACGCCCAATGATTGGCCACTTGAACGCTTTTTGTAATCGAACTAAAACCGGTAACCGGCGGTAAACCATAAAAAGACCGCTGCCCATTATCAAAAGGACTAGCACTAACAAAAAGCCCCACAATATGATGCGACTAAGCGGCGAGCCTGTCTGGTTTGACTCGGGCGTTATCTGGGCAATCTCAGGTAATAAATAATGGCGTAATAAACCGATTAAGCCGCCTAAAAAAGCCAAAAGAAATAACGGATAAGCTAGCACACCCCGAATTTCTCGGCGGCGTTTTTGGCGGATACTTTGAATCCGGCCTAAATGCCATAAACATTGCCCGAGATTACCTTGTAATTCGGTTAGTTCAATCTGACCAACATAATCAGTTGGAAAATCAGCATGCGCTAAACTGACTGCTAGACTGTCGCCTTTTTCAAGGGCTTGATTCACCTGATTTAACCACTGTCGTTGTTTTGGGAAGACAATCGGTAAGAAGGCAAAAGCTTGTTGCAATGAGAAACCGTTCTCTAATAGCCGCCCCAATAACTGCAAGAAATCAGCGTAAAATTGCGCTTGTTGTCGTAACTTATACATCGCAACCACCTTCTTTTTTTGAGAAATAATCTGAACCAGTTAATAATTCATAATGGGCTTGCACAACGTCGTCTTTTGTCACCAACGATTGGTAGGCAATTCCCGTTAGACAGGCCCGCAACTGCAGCTCAGAAATACCAAGATCTAATAAGCGCGCGACCACGCCCTGTGTACTCCGAGCGTGAATAGTACTCAATACCAGGTGGCCACTTAAGGCCGCAGAAACCACGTATTGAGCTGTCTCTAAATCGCGAATTTCACCGATAATCAGCGTATCCGGTCGCAGTCGTAAACTAATTTTTAATAGCTCGGCGTAGCTCAATCCCGCATTATCGTTGACCTGCAGTTGCAAAAACTCAGGTGCAACAATTTCAATCGGATCTTCAATAGCAACCACCATCTTGGCACTCATTGATTGTTGGGCCAGATGATAGAGACTAGTCGTTTTACCAGAACCAGTCGGCCCAGCGAAAAGAATTAAGCCCGACTGTCGACTCATCTGCGTTAATTGCGCCAAGATCTGTTGATCATCACAATGATAGATGGCACCAATTGGATAGATAAACCGAATGACCAAGCTTTCGCGGTTTAAAAAATCCCCGACCGTCGCTAGGCGTAAATAAATTGTTTGATCGGCTAGCTGTAATTCCGAGCGGCCGGTTTGCGCACGCCGAGTCTCGCTGATATCCATCCCCGCCATATACTTCAGTCGATTTAAATAACGCGTTCCAGTCGGTTTATCCAATTCTTGATTGGTGACCAAATCGCTCTGACGACGTTCCGTCAAGCGCCAGCCACCTATTGTCGGTGTAAAATAAAGATCTTGCACATAGTGCTTAGCACAATGCTTTAATAAAGTTGTTAGCTTTTCTTCAGTTGACATGCCATCACCTTTCTTTTAAGTTGTTACTTAAGATTACGCTAGGGATAGTCATATTTTTTTGCAAAAAAATAACCTTAAACCAATAATATTGGTTTAAGGTTATTTCGAATAATATTATTCTTCCTCTGGTAGTTCACCAGCAGTATAAACATCTTGAACATCATCGTTGTCTTCCAAAGCATCAACTAAACGTTGGAATTGTTCTACTTTTTCAGGATCAACTGGTGTTGTATTTTGTGGAATCATTGTTAATTCAGCATTTGCCAAAGTGTATTTCTTTTCAAGAATATCACGGACATTTGCCAATTCCTTAGGATCTGTGTAAATTTCAAACACATCTTCTTCGGTTTGTAAATCATCCGCACCAGCTTCTAAAATGTCTTCGAACATTTGATCTTCATCAACATCTAAGCCTTCACGTGCAATCGCGATATAACCGCGACGATCAAACATGTAAGCCACTGAACCAGCAGCGCCCATTGTCCCGCCATTACGAGTAAATGCAACACGAACGTCTGAACTTGTCCGGTTCTTATTGTCAGTTAAAGCGTGTACTAAAACGGCAACACCACCTGGTGCGTAGCCTTCATAAGTAATTTCATCGTAGTTCGCGCCATCGCTACCGTCAGCCTTGTCAATTGCCCGTTTGATGTTATCTTTAGGCATGTTAGCTGAACGTGCTTTATCCATAATTAAACGTAATGCGGCGTTAGAACTTGGGTCAGGACCGCCACTTCTCGCAGCCATGAAAAGCTCACGGGATAGTTTTTGGAAAATCTTGCCGCGTTTTGCATCTTGTGCGTTTTTACGACCCTGAATATTATGCCATTTTGAATGTCCTGACATATCTAACTCCTCTTTTCGATTATAGAATTCTGGTACTAAGTCGTTATCTATGATAGCAAATTATCGACTCAAAAGCAATGGTAGTCACGTTTATCGTCGTTTTTTGCGACCTACAAAGTATAAAATAACACTCATAATGACAATCCCTGATAAAGCGCCCACACTATCGAGCATGACATCTTGAAAAAGTGGTGTCCGATCACCCGTTAACATTTGGTGAAATTCGTCGGTTGCCGCATACCCAGTCGCTGCTAACCAACTGAAAATCCCCGCTAAGAAAGCACCTTCGATTCGGGGGCGTAATCCTAAATAACTGAATAACGCTAATAAGAAATATGTGCCGAAGTGGGCACCCTTGCGCACAAAGAATTCGACAAACTTAAAGTAACCACTTGCCTTAACACTTTGTTCACTGCCTACATAATGGAAGGAGAATTGACTCAACCACTGCTTGAGTGGTTCATTTTTCAAGACGCGTTCCAAAAGTGGGACGGATGTTTGTTCATGATACGTCATTGATGAGCTATAAAACAAAATTGCCATCATGACAAGTGCCAATACTAAGAACCAATCGCTCTTTTTCTTAAACATGCTTAATCCTCCGCTAATTAATCTCAGATTACAGTATACCAAAGTTGTTCCAAGCATTAAAATCAGATATACTACCATTTGAAAGAAGGTTTTAAAATGCCCGAGCAAGATCGTTTTTACCAACCTCAAAACGCCAAAGAT
This sequence comes from Latilactobacillus sp., assembly GCF_033176295.1. Taxonomy (NCBI): domain Bacteria; kingdom Bacillati; phylum Bacillota; class Bacilli; order Lactobacillales; family Lactobacillaceae; genus Latilactobacillus; species Latilactobacillus sp. The sequence goes on along the minus strand of NZ_JAMQEX010000015.1, from coordinate 2,599 downwards.
GCCATGCGTTTTGTCCAAAAATTATTCAACCAATACAACCAAGCACCACTAACTGAAGAATTAGTCGCATACCATCAAAAATTACTCGCTTATCTCACTAATGACGTCACCGTTGAAGTCCAAAAACAAGGCAACTCAGAACAAGCTGCCAAATTAAATGGCATGATTGTCGCCATGCAAGACTGGCTAAAAATTCGTGTCAGCGGGAAACCCTACGCTGGCAAAATGCAACATTTCAAATTTATGCCTGATCAACAACAAACGACATTTAAGCAACGGACAATTAAAGGCAGCAAGCCCAACAACCTCCGGACATCGCCTCGTCGTTAAAGACGCTTGCTATTTTAGCTGAAAGTGCTAAAATATTTTTTGTAAGCGTTTGGGCCCGTAGCTCAGTTGGGAGAGCGCCTGCTTCGCATGTAGGAGGTCGCCAGTTCGAATCTGGTCGGGTCCATCAATTTAATCCCATAAAAAAGAACCACCAACAATAATTGTTGGCGGTTCTTTTTTACTATCTTAGTCATCATAACTTACTGATGCATCAAACTCACTTAATCTAGCAGCATCAACCTTCTCAGCATTTAAATAGTCTGTAAACTTCGCTGATTTAATAAAGCCCGTCCCGGGATTTAGATAAATATTGCTATCTTCTCCTAAACCAATTGATTCAACGCCATCAATCTGTTGTTCATCTTTTGGTGAAACATCTTCAATCGTCGTCAGATAAGCAAACCGAATCCCCCCTTGTGTCACGTTACTATCAGTCGCTTTAATTCCAAATGCTTGGGGGCGACCCCACATACCTGCTAAACTCGGTGTCCGATAGGCAATTAACGCCCACTTACCAAAATTTTCTGCATTTTCAAATTGGCTGATAAGCGGATTAACTTTAGTCATTGTGCCTCGTTTTTCAAGATAAGTTGGCGTTTTGGTTGCTGATTCAGTCATCACTGTACTTGTTTTATAAGCCCCTGAATCCGGTGTTTGGTACGCTGCTTCCGACCCACCGACCGAATCCGATAGCCGCATAATAAGCTGATTATCATAAACCGCAAAATTAAAGCGTTCATCAGGCACTGACACACTTGACCGATCACGGTACTGGTTACCCGCAACACTCAATTGACTCATGTCATAAATATCCCCCTGGTTATGATTAAAAGTAATATGACCCTGATCATCTAAATGGTACTGACCCGTCATATAGGCTACTGAGCCAGCACCATAGGAATTGTAGACTGCTTGCCAGTTAAAGGTACCATCTTGATTAAAGGTTAGCCAAACCTGATTCTTATCAATTCGGCCCATAAAATTCTTACCACCAATCAACTTTTGCGCGACCACTTTCGGTGTTGATTGATATTGCTTAGCTTGTTGTGTCTTGAATTGATCGAAATCAACCACTTTAGTTTTCACTTTATATAATTTAACTTTATTAATTGAACCTTCTAAATATTTAGGCGTTATTTTAATTTCAATTGGCTTATTTTCAGCTGCTGTTAACTGATGTTCGTCCCTATATTGATATGCAGCTGGCGTTGCCTTTTGTTTAAGCGCACTATCACTTGCGTAAGTGACTTCAACTACTTTTTGAATTTTAATGATAATCTGTTGCGTCTTCTTATTCACCTGATAGGTCCCCGATTCAACAAACTTACCAGCATATCCGTTACTGGCGGTAATATCTTGCCGGAATGTACCATCTTTTTTAAAGCTCATTAAATAATCATAATCTGGATCTTCATGAGACTTATTCCCCGTATAAGTCCCGTGATAAGTGCCACCGCTAACATTATTTTGTGTTGTAGTTTGGTGTTGTGCGTGACTAATCTGTTTAGCTAACTTCACTTGGCGACTACATGCAACCAATAGTAAGCTAGCAAATGCCAGCAGCATTACTAATTTCATTTTTTTCATTATGACGCTCCCCCTTGGTCATGAATATGTGTTGGTGCGATTGTTGTCGTTCCAATAACCCGCATATTTTTTAAATCAACAATTTCTTTTTCATAATCTGTTGGATTGGCGCCCGGACCTTCTCTTATAAAGCCATATACAGCAACGTCACCAAAGCGTCTGATAGCGGGTGTGGCAGTGCCTTGAAAGAACAATTTATAACTACCATCACTTTCTAAAGTTATTACCGCATCATCATCAACGCCACTATTACGCCAGACACGCCACATTACATTCATTCTTTTTCCAACCAATAAATTATACAGTTCAACTCCCATATTCGTATCAATAACCGACTCACTCGTCACCTTTAAACTCGGATCCTGCCCCGCAACTTCTGCCTTCAACTGCGTTAATTCACTACTTCCAGTTGGTGCAGTTTCCACTTTTGTGGTATTCGTTGTTTGACGCGACGTGCTAGTTGTCGTCTTACGACTTTTTTGCGATTGAACTTCATTTTGCGCGGCTGTCTTAAAATGGTTGAACGATATCATCGCATGTTTTGTTGGTCGCAACTGAACGCCATTAACACTTCCCTGTAAATAATTCGACTTGGCAAATTCTATAATTAATCCGAACAGAAATTAAAAAGCCCAAAGCAATCACTTACAATGGTAGTAGCTAATTCCAACCAATATAGGGA